>JAYUBA010000520.1:0-6447 GCA_043741075.1 Frigoriglobus sp. | reverse complement strand
CGCGCTCACGAACAGCAGCCCGATGGGGTTGATCCGCTCCACGATCGGGCCGGCGAAGAACCGTAGGGTGAACATGAGCGCGTTCGTCCAGATGAACGCGATCAGCGCCTTCGTCTCGTCTTGAAGTACCCGCTCGGTGATGTTCCCGATCCAGCTATCCGTGCCGAGTTCGACGTACCCGATTAAGGCGTGCAGGAGGAATAGGAACAGCAGGATGGGCGTGACCAGCGTCGCGATGCTGGTGCTCATCGACACGCCGGACGACTTCGCCTCCGAGTGCGGGAACGGCCTGTTGAACATGAGGAGACCGTAGATCAACACCGGCACCAGGAACACGCCGAGTTTGACTTCCCACCGCATGTCCGGGGCGGCCTGCTTGAAGCCCAGCACGATCAGCGCGCCGAGGATCAGCCCCAGCGGCCAGCCGGCGTGCAGGATGTTGAGCCAGTGGGTCTTGTTCTTGGGGAAGAGCGTCGCGGTCAGCGGGTTGATGACCGCCTCGCACGTCCCGTTGCCCAGCGCGAACAGCCACATCCCGGCAAAGATACACCAGTACGCGCCTTCCTTGCCGTAGGCGGCGTAAGCGGGCGTCGCGGCGAACGTCACGATCGCGCTCGACGCGTGGAGCAGGAACGCCACCAGCATCAACTTGCCGTACCCGAACTGGTCGGCGCAGAAGCTGAAGAAGATGATCGCGACGCCGAACCCGACCAGGCCGGAGCCGGCGAGTAGCCCGAGTTCGCTCTGGGTGAAGCCGAACTGGTTGCCCCAGTCTTTGAGGATGAACCCGCGAACCGCAAAACCGATGCCGGCCGCGATCAGGGTCAAGAAGCTGGCCCAGAACAGGATTTTGTCGTTCGTTCCGGGCGAACTGCCGGGAGAGGTCGCGCTGCTCACGTAGCGACTCCGTGGGGATGTTTAAGTTCGTGCGAGTACAGTGTGTGCCGGGCGAGTGTAGCAACCGGGGCAACCGGCTTCCAGGAAAAAGGACCGGGCGACGTGCGGCCCGACCCGCCGGGGTGCGGTCGCGCCGGCCGTGCCGGTGGTTCCGGCGGGCGGCGCGAGTTAGACGCATCTTGGGAAAATCCGCTGGAGTTCGGTTTCCCGCCGCGCCGATTCACGAAGGGAGACACCGACCGCGCCGGGGAGATGACGCGTGACGCAAGAGCTTAACGTCCTCGCCCTCATCAAAGGCGACGAGCGGTTCATCTTCGTGTACGACGACGACAGCACGGACACGCTGATCGAGGACATCCGCAATCAGGCGGCCGACCCGGCCGTCGCGCTCAACTGGTTCGACGCGGCCGTGCTCACCGAGCGCGTGCGGAACCCGTCGAGCGAACCGAACCCGGCCCATCTGCTCGACGACTGAGTCGCCCGCTCCGGGACTTCAACGTGACGCTCGAACAGGGGCTGGCCGAGTTCCTCACCCACCTCGGCCTCGAAAAGAACGCCTCCGACAAGACGGTGAAGTCGTACCGCGAGGATCTCACGCAGGCGCTCGCGTTCGCGCGCGACCGGCTGAAGAAGAAGCACGTCGATCCGGCCGACTGGACCACCCGCCTCCTGCGCGCGTTCGTCGCGTGGCTGCACGACAAGAAGTACGCGAAGTCCACCATCGCGCGGCGGCTCGCGGCCGTGCGCTCGTTCGGCAAGTTCCTGTGTCGGGGCGGGGTGCTCGCGCAGAACCCGGCGCAGGGGATGCGCGGCCCGCGCCAGGAGAAGCGGCTCCCGCACTTCTTGACCCTCCCGGATATTCACACGTTGTTGGTCGCGCCTCCCGACGCCGATTGGGCCGGGCGGCGCGATCGTGCCATGTTGGAGACGCTCTACTCCGCCGGAATTCGCGTATCCGAGTTAGTTGGTCTGGATGTCCTGAGCGCCGACCTCAACGATGGTGTCATCACGGTTCGCGGGAAGGGAAAGAAGGAGCGGCTGGCGCTGCTCGGGCCGGACGCGGTGAAGGCGATTCGCGTCTGGCTCGACGACCGCGCGGCACTCCTGACGGCGGCCGGCACGGACACGCCGGCGGTGTTCCTCAACAACAGGGGCGGGCGGCTGACCACGCGCAGCGTCGGCCGCCTGCTGGCGAAACACCTGAAGAGCGCCGGCCTCGACCCCCGAACCAGCCCGCACACACTGAGACACAGCTTCGCGACACACATGCTCGATGCCGGGGCCGACATTCGCGGGGTCCAAGAACTGCTCGGCCACAAGAGCCTGGCGACGACACAAATTTACACGCACGTGACGACTCAGCGCCTCCAGAAGAGCTACCAGAAGGCCCACCCCAGGTCGTGAGTTTGCAGCAGAGCAGCGGGTGGAAGGACCAGCCTTCGTTTTTCGTTTAGCACAGGTCCCGAAGGGGCCGGTGCCGAACGTGCCGCGTCGTTTCGCACCAGGGGTTCGCTTCATGCGCCGTCCCGTCGCACGTTCATTCGTGTTGCTCCCGCTCGTGACCGCGTCGGCGCTGTGGCTCGCCCAGCCGAGCGCGGCGCAACCCGCGCGCCCGGTGCCGCTCCCGCCCGCGACGGCCCCGCTCGAGTGGCGCACCGATTACAACGCGGCCCGCAAGGAGGCACAGGAGAAGGGGCTGCCGCTGATGGTGGTCGTCGGCACCGACAACTGCTTCTACTGCCGCAAGCTCGAAGGCGGGCCGCTGAAAGACCCGGTGATCGCGAACCTCATCGCGGGCGGCTTCGTCCCGCTCAAGCTCGACGCGACCCGCGCCCCGGAACTCGCGAAGGCGCTCAAGGTGCAACTGTACCCGACGACGGTCCTCGCGGCCCCGGACGGCAAGATTCACGCGTTCATCGAGGGCTACATCGAGGCCGACCGCCTGGGCGAGCAGTTGAGGCGCACCGCGACCGCGGTCGCCACCGCCGACTGGGCGGCCCGCGACTTCAACGAGGCGTCCAAGGCGCTGGCCGGCAGCGACTACCCGCGGGCCGTGTCGCTGCTCAAGGGCATCGCCCGCGAGGCCGGCGACAAGCCGGTCGGCGTGAAGGCGAAGCAACTCCTCGACGACGTGGAGAAGGTCGCGGCCGGGCGGCTCGCGCAGGCGAAGCAACTGGAGGAGCGGGGCCAGACGCAGGAGGCAATGGACGCGCTCGCCGACGCGGTCAAGCAGTACGCCGGCACGCGGGCGGCGGCGGACGCGGCGGAGCGGCTCGCGGGGCTGGCCGAGAAGCCGGAGGAGACGCAGAAGCGCCGCGTCCGGCTGGCCCGCGACCTGATGGCCGTCGCCCGCGACGACTTCCGCTCCGGCCGGCTGTACGACTGCATCCAGAAGTGCGAGCAGATTTCGACCGGCTTCGCCGAACTGCCCGAAGCGAAGGACGCGAACGCGCTGCTGGCGGACATCAAGAGCAACCCGGAGCGGCTGGCGAAGGCGTGCGACCAGATGAACGACCGCACGGCCGCGATGTACATGGCGCTGGCCGAGTCGTGGTCGAAGAAGAACCAGAACGTCGAGGCCGCGGCGTGTCTGAAGAAGGTGATGGCGCTGTGCCCGAACACGCGGCACGCGGACCTGGCGCAGGCGGAGTTGACGCGCCTCCAGGGGCGCACCACGCCGGCCGTCCCGGCGGGGCTGACCAAGCCGTAACGAGGTGTTTACTCTGGATTTGCCCTCTCCCCTTGCGGGAGAGGGTGGACGGCGCTTCGCCGGCCCAGTGAGGGGTCTGGGTAGGCGCTGCCCCTCACCCGGCGGCGAAGACCCGGCGGCGAAGCGCCGCCACCCTCTCCCCGTAAGACGGGGCGAGGGCACGAACAGATCAATACACCGCGTTCGGGTCGCTCGGGCCGGCCGCGCCCTTCGTAGCCGTGCCGCCGCCGTAGCGGGCGTGCCAGCCCTCGGTCGTGCGGACGCCGTGCAGGTCCTCCATCGTCAGGCCGTACTTCGCGAACCACGGCGTGCCCGTCTTCACGATCGCGTCCGTCTCCTGCACCCGCTTCACGCACTCGGTCTCGGTGAACTTCTGCCGGTCGGCCGGCGAGTTGTAGGTGAAGAACTCCTTCCAGAACGCCCGCCCGCCGAGGATGCCGCTCGCCCCGGCCTTCATCGCCATCTCCACCTGCTTCTTGTACTTGTCGTAATCGACGCCCGCCGACAGCAGCACCCACGGCTTCACGCACGCGTCGTTGAGCCGCTTCAGGTTGTCCACCATTTGGGCGTCGGTCTCGACGCCGAACGTGCCGGGGAACTCGGCCTTGTAGATGTCGCAGTACCGGCTCAGGAACTTGGCCGTGTCGATGACGGTCTTCGCCTTACGACCCGCGACCGTCTCCTTCGTCTCCTCCGTGCCGTTGATCTTGTACGGGAAGTGCAGCGGTTCGAGCAGGAACAGGATGTCGTGCTTGATGCACTCGTCGTAGATCTGCATGGTGAACTGGAAGTTCCGCTCGGCCGAGTCGGGTTCGTCCGGCTCGAACATCGCCAGGAGCTTGACGGCGTCGGCCCCGCACCGCTTGATCTTGCCGACGCCCCAGCCCGGCTCGACCTCGCTGATGGACCCGCCGGCGGCGTTCTTCGGGGAGCCGGACTTCTCGACGCGGATCAGGATGCCGGTGGTGGCCGGCACGGCGAACGCCGCGACGGTGCTGGCGTACCCGAACGCGCCGTCCACGAGCAGCCCGGAGCAGTGCGGGGCGAGCGCCCGCGACAGCATCACCTTGGCGTCGGCGATCTCGGCGTAGGTCGGCTCGGTGGCCTTGCCGGTGGCCTTCTCGGTCGCTGCCTTCATCATCGAGATCATCGAGCTGTTCTGGTCGGTGGCGACCATGGTCAGCGTGCCGTTCGGGTTGCTGATGCGCTGTAGCCCGCGCAGCTTGCCGGGCGTGAGGCCGAGGCCGTACAGGCGCGTGATCGAGGTCGTGGCCATCGAGCGAGTCTCCCAGGTGGTTCGGGTGATCGCTAGACATCTTAGAAGTGAGACATCAACCGGACAGGCGAACACGCCGCGCCGGTGCCAGCCCCGGGGGTACTCGTCATGATGGTGCGCCGCGCTCTGCTCCTGTTCCTCGCCTCCGCGCTGCTCGGCTGCGGGGAGTTGCCGCAACCCGTCCCCGTGCGGGCGGACCCGCCGCCGAAACTCGATGAGAAGCGCGCCGCCGCGCCGCTCAAGGCCGGGCAACTCCGGGCCGGGGTCGCGAAGGTCGAGATCACGAACAAGAAGGTGATTCCCGCCAACGACCCGCTGTACGTGAAGGCGCTCGTCGTCAGGAGCGACACCGCGACCGCGGTCCTCGTCACGCTGGACGCGGTCGCCGTCGGCGAGATCGGGTACATCGGCAACGACTACCTCGGCAAGGTCCGGGCGCGGCTCCAGAAGGAACTCGCGATCGCGCCCGAGAGCATAATCGTGAACGTGAGCCACTGCCACGGCATCGTTTGCGCCGACGTGGACGAGAAGACGTTCGAGGCGGTGAAGGCGGCGAGCGAGAATATGGTTCCGGTACACGTCGGGGTGGGCGTGGGGCACGAGAACCGCATTTCGGAGAACCGCCGGCTCAAGCTGAAGAACGGCAAAGAAGCGGACGTGCGCCACGCGTACTCGCTACCGCCGGACGAGGAGGTTGTGGGCGTCGGCCCGATCGACCCGCAGATCGGAATCCTGCGCCTGGACCGTCTCGACGGGCGGACGCTGGCGGTGGTGTACAACTTCGCGTGCCACCCGATCATGGGCGTGCTGGGCGACGGGAACACCGCGGACATCGTGGGCTTCGCGTCGAAGGTGATCGAGAACAACCTGAGCGACGGGACGATCGCGCTGTTCGTTCAGGGCTGTGGGGGCGACATCAACCCGGTGCGATACAAGGATATCCACCAACCGCGGCACGCCGAACCGCTCGGCAACATGCTCGGCCTGAGCGTCCTTCAGGCGGTGCGGAAGATCAAGTGCGCCGACGCGCCGCTGAAGGTGCTGAGCGAGAAGATCAAGCTCCCGCGGGCCGACCACGCGGAGCGGATCGAAGCGCTTCGCGCGGAGCAAACGCGCCTCGTGAAGTCGCTTCAGGGGACGAGCTTGAACCTCAAGACGTTCCTCGAACTCGCCAGCAAGTACAACCTGTCGAAGGAGTTCCCGTCGTACGATTCGCACCTGTACCTCACCGAGAAGGCGCAGGGTCGGAGCGACCTGCTCAAGCTCGACGAGGCGAACCGGAAGAACCTGCACGCGTACCTCGCGAACATCGAAACGATGGAGAAGCTCACCCGCGTGCAGACGAACCTCGCGCTCCTTCAGAAGCACCATGCGACCAACCTCGCGGCCGGGCGCAAGCCGCTCGAAGTGGAGGTGTGTGGCCTTCGCGTCGGCGACTTCGTGCTGGTCACGTTCCCCGGTGAACTGACGGTCGAGATCGGTCTGAATGTGAAGAAGGCCGCGCCGCACAAGACGACGTTCGTGGCCGGTTACACGAACGGCTACATCTACTACACGCCCACCG
>JAYUBA010000519.1:0-1901 GCA_043741075.1 Frigoriglobus sp. | reverse complement strand
CCCCCTCCCTTCAGGGAGGGGGTTGGGGGTGGGTTCTTCCGCGCCGCGCGCATACCATCATCCTTCACGCCTCTTCCCGTGCCGTGAAGGAATCCAGCCATGCCGCGATTCTTCCTCGCGTCCCTCCTCGCGTCCCTCCTCGCGCTCGTCGCGTGCGCGCCCGCGCTCGCGCAGAAGGAGTTCGGGTTCGACAACCGGAAGGGGTCGGGTCAACCGTACCTCAAGCCGGACGAGTCGGTCGCCAAGATCAAGGTGCCCGACGAGTTCGAGGTGAAGCTGTTCGCCGGCGAGCCGCAGGTCATCAACCCGGTCGCGTTCACGGTGGACGAGAAGGGCCGCATCTGGGTCGTCGAGTGCTTCGAGTACCCGAAGCGCACGCCGAAGGGGAAGGCACCACGCGACCGCATCGTCATCCTGGAAGACACCGACGGCGACGGCGTGTGCGACAAGCGCACGGTGTTCGCGGAGGGCAAGGACTTCCCCGTTCCCGACGAGCGCGCGAAGGCCGGGTTGGGCGCGTTCGACCTGTGTACCGGCATCGAGGTCGGGCACGGCGGCGTGTTCGTCGGGGCCGCGCCGTACCTGTGGTTCATCGAGAACAAGAATGATAAGCCGGGCAAGATCGAGGTGCTGCTGAAGGGCTTCGGCAGTCAGGACACGCACGAGACGCTGAACACCTTCCAGTGGGGTCCGGACGGCTGGCTGTACGGGCTGCACGGCATCTTCACCAACTCGACCGTGACGCCGGGCGGCCAGCTCGACGGCCCGGAGGCGCGCATCAACGGCGGCATCTGGCGCTACCACCCGAAGCTAAAGAAGTTCGAGATCTTCGCCGAGGGCACGTCGAACCCGTGGGGCATGGACTGGCGCAACACCGACGGCCAGTTCATCCTCGCGTGCTGCGTCATCCCGCACCTGTTCCACATCGTCCCCGGCGGCGTGTACAAGCGGCAAGCGGGGACGAGCTTCAACCCCTACGCGTACAGCTACATCAACGAGATTTGCGACCACACGTTCCACAAGGAATCGGGGTGGGCGCACGCGGGCCTCATCTCGCTGGACGTACCGCACATGCCGAAGCGGTTCCAGAACAGCGTGATCTTCGGCAGCATCCACGGCTGTAGCCTCAAGCAGAACATCCTGAAGCCGAACGGCAGCACCTACACCGCGAGCCGCGGCGACGACTTCCTGGTGAGCGGCGACAAGAACTTCCGCCCGATCAACATGAAGTGGGGTCCGGCGGGCGACATCTACCTGATCGACTGGCACGACCAGAACCCGTGTCACCAGACCAACCCCGACGACTGGGACTACGAGCGCGGGCGCGTGTACCGCATCCAACTCAAGGGCACGAAGACGAAGAAGGCCGAGGACTTGGGGAAGAAGACCGCGCAGCAACTCGCCGATTTGGTGGTCAAGAGCGAGAACCCGTGGGAGCGGCGGACCGCGCTGCGGTTGTTGGCGGGGCGGACGGACAGTGTGTTCGGCCCCGACCTGACCGACGAACAAGGCTTCCGGTTCCTCATGCTCATGCGCTACTCTGACACCACGCTTGGCGAACGGACCGGACTGGACTATCTGCGTCTGCTCATCGCCCACGCCAAGACGCCCCCGGCTCGGGCGTTCGTCGCGCGAGCGGCGGGCGAAGTTGAGGGGGCGTGCCCCAAGGTCGTCGCGGGGTTGGAAAAGCTGGCCGCAGGCGAGCCGGAGCCCGCCGTCCGCCGGGAGATCGCCTCCGCGGCGCTTCGGCTGGCCGGCGACAACGACGTGACGCCACTTCTCCGCGCCCTCATGTCGCATAAGGAGGATGCGAAAGACCCGGTCATCCCGCAACTCGTGTGGCTCGCGTACGAGAAGGTTCTGTCCCAACCGAGCGGGGGGCGTAAGCCCCCTGTGCCTGA
>JAYUBA010000518.1:0-6451 GCA_043741075.1 Frigoriglobus sp. | reverse complement strand
GAGGGGCTCGGGGTCGCACCCGCGGAACTGCTGACGTTCGACTCACTCCCCGACGCGGCATCACCCGGCACGACGGCCGAAGAGTAGCCCTCAACGGGATCGTCTGCGAACCGCTCACGCCGTCGATCCGCACGACCGGTATGTTTCTGGCCGTGCGGGGTGCGTGAAGTACGGTAACTCCGTCTTCAAAAGCGAACTGCATTTCGCATTTGCCGGCTGCTGGGCGGCTCTGCGGAGCCCCATGCGCGATCGTGAGGGAGACGACATTTCGGGAGGGAAATCGAGCCGAGCGATTTCTTGCGGTCGGCTGATTCTCGGGTTAGACTTCTCCCACCTCCAGAACATACCCCCTGCTGTTACCCCCCATCGCCCGAAGCGAGCCTATCCGTGCCCGTACGTCCGACGTCCCACTTCACCTGGCAGGTGCTGCGAGCGGTCAAGCGGAGCAAGAAGCCGCCGACCGGTCGGACCCTGCGGCTGGTCCCGAGTCGCAACACCAAGGACGGGTCGTTCCTGACTGCCATGGTCGATAGCGGTTTGTTGACCCGCGTCACCGGGTCGGCGGACGCCCCGTTCGAGGCGACCTATGCCCTCACCGAGATGGGCCAGCACGCGGCCGAGTACGGTGAGTACGAGTACGAAGTCAAGCCGCGACCTGCCGAGCCGCAAGCCACGACGCAAACGCCGCCCAAGACAAAGAAGTTGAGGTGACGGATCGCGAGCGGGTCAAATTGGCAGTGTGGCCGAGTTGGCGACGACCCGCCACTTCACGTTCCCAGTTCAGGTCGTACGGCTTCGGGTCTGTCCGGCCGCACGTTTTCGAGGACGGATGGGATAGAAGCACCCGCACTTCGGCAGTCACGCGGTCATCCGCTCACGAAGCGGCGCGGTTCGACGGGAGCGGTTTCAGGGCGAGCCCGTCCTTGCGCAGTTCCATTGCCCGCGCCAGAACGGCCCAGCGCGGTGCGGGACCGCCTGCCAACTCGCGCACGCGTGCCGCGGCATCATCTAACGTGACCGCCGCGTTCCACGCGGCCACGAACTGATCCGGCGGCACGTCCCAGACTCGATCGCCCATCGCACGCGCCCCAAAAGGTGTCAGGACGCCCGCCGTGTCGTCAGCGGGACGAGGCGCAGCCATACCACTGGCGGCTCGTGCTCGGCCGCGGTCAGGAGCAGCGCCGACGCGGTCTGGCCGGGCCGTTCGACCCGAATCCGCTGGCCGGGCATCAACCCCAGCCGCTCCCAGTCGTCGGCCGAGAGCCGCATGCGAACGCTGTCCTGGTCCGTGACGACAAATGCGTACACGGCGACGCCGTTCAACACGACTTGCCCGACCATGATCCGGCCCCCGAACCCGATCCCGAACGGATAGAGTGCCAGTCGGGGCACGGGGCCGCAAGCGGTCGCGTGTCGGTCGTCGGGTGTGGGTCTCGGGGTGCGGCAGCGCGACCGGGACAGGCGGCGCGGTCCGCACGGTCGGTTATGCCCGGTTGGCGGGTGGGATCAGCCGGGAGCGCCGGCGGCTCGGATGCCGGCGACGAGGTCGAGGTGCTGGAGAAAAGGCTCGACCCCGCCGCACGCCCGGACCGCCTCGGCCGCTCGGCGGGCGTTCTCCACGCCCCCGCACTGGCCGGCGACCGCGTTCACCAGGGCCACGTTCGCCAGCACCGCGGACAGGTCAATCGTGGCTGCGGCGGGCGTAGTCGGGGCTGTCGGAACCGCGGCCGGGGCGGCGGTCTTCTTCGGCGGCGCGGTCTCATGGGCCGCGGCCGGGGCGGTCCTCGCCCGAGCCTTCTTCAGTTCGGCCTTGATGCCGTAGACGGCGTCGCGGATGGACACGTCGGTGGCCTTGAGCCCCTTGGACCGGGCCTTGGGGATGACCTCGGCGACGGTCAGGTCGATGTTCTCGGACAGGAGGTCGCGGACGACGCCGCTGATGGTCAACTTGGACACGGGAACTCCGCGGGCGAGGGGGTGTGCGGGCGGCTCGGGCGGGCGACTCTGAGGTAATAGCAGGCTCGCCGGCATCGACAACGCCGGGCGTGCGGGTTCGGCGGGATCGGCCGGGTTTGTGGGTCGGGCGGTACGGGTAGTACGGGACGTAGCGGACGCGTGAGGAGTCGACCGGTGCATGTTCTCGCCGGACTGAGCCGCAGCACGGTGAAGCACATCGTCCACAAGATCTGCGAACGGGCGCGACGCGAGGCCGATCCAGTACCTGCCAGCCGTTCGAGTTGAGCGCGACGTTCCGCCCCGAGGCGATCATCTCGCCCCGGAAGGCCGTCCCCGACGCAGTCGAGCACGCGTGGGGACAGTTACCGCCGTGCCCCACGCGACGGTTCGGGAACGTGGGCCGGCACCTAAATTGCAAGGAGCCTGTGGCCCGTTCTTTGAAGGGGGTACGATGCGCTGGCACCCGCAACCCGTAACACAGACCCGTACCTTGTGGGGGGTACTCCTGACGACCTGTTTCCTGGCCGGGTGCACACCCCCGCCACCCGACGCGGCCTCGTCCGACGAAAGTCTTCCGCACCATAACAAGGCGCATCACCATCATTCCGAGGGAAGCCACCCGACCCCGCACCCCCACGACGCGGGGCCGGCGCGGTCGGGCGAAGCCCCGGCCGCGGTCGCGGAAAAGGCCCGAACCGTTCTGAAGCACATCGACGAGCACCACGAGGCTCCGACCGGGTACGAGGGCGGGCGGACGTTCCACAACGGGGGCGGTGCCGGGGAACAGGCGCTGCCGAAGCACGACGACCGGGGCCGCGCGATCGCCTACCAGGAATGGGACGTGAACCCGAAGGTCGAAGGGGTCAACCGGGGCACCGAGCGCCTCGTCACCGGCTCGGACGGCAGCGCGTACGTCACCGCCGACCACTACCGAACTTTCACCAAGATCCGGTGACGCCCGTGCACGAACCGCTCCTCCGGGCCGAAGGGCCGTGGCTCCATCTGCTCACCGCCTCGGCGTCCGAGGCAGACGACGTGCTCGCGGCGTTGTCGAACACGACCGCGCTCCGCGTTGCGGGCCGGCGGGTGCGCGGAGCCAAGGCGCGTACGACGCGCGGCTGGTTCGACGAGTGCGCGGCGGCGGTGCAGTTCCCGTCGTATTTCGGGGAGAACTGGAACGCCTTCGACGAGTGCATCACCGACCTGAGTTGGCTCCCCGCGGACGCGTACGTGCTGTTGATCACGGACGGGTGCTTGCTGCTGGACGCGGAACCGCCGCAGGCCCTCACCGGCCTGCTGGGTGCCCTGACGCGCGTGGGCCGGGAGTGGGGTGAGCCGGTCGCGGGATCGTTCCCCCGCGGGCCGAAGGCGTTTCACGGGCTCGTCCAGTGCGCCCCCGCCGACGAGGGCCGGTTGCGCGACAAGCTAAACGGGGCGGAGGTGGCCTGGTCGCCCTACCACCGGTCGTGAGAAACAGACGCTGGAGCGGGTTACGCGAAACGTGAATTACTCGCACTCCGCGCAGCGGACCACGGCCGGCACCGCCGTCCGCGGATCTGAAACGTGCCGGCTGAAATTCGACAAGAAAGACGATATCGGGTAACGATGGCGGGTGGGTCAACGGGAAGCGGGCATTCGTCCTGCACTTCCGGGGCGAGTCTGGCCACCTCTGGATCAACACAGGCGACCCTCGCTTCGGTCGAACGCGAGGGACTTCTGAGTGGTCTGGCCGATGGCCGGGTCTCGGATCTCACCCACTGCGGTTCCATGCGTGTGGGCATCGGCCCCCGCGGATGCCTCGACCGCGAACCGGTCGAACTCGTTGCAACGTATTGGAGCGACCGCCCGTGGACCCTGCACCCGATGCCCCTGACGCGTCCCGCCCGGCCCGTGGCCCGTTCCTCCGCTGGCTGCTCGACGGGGCCGATACCCGCGGGCTGGCCGGTCCCCACGCCCGCGAGCCCGAGCACGGGAAGCAGTCCTGGTATCGGGTCATGTGCCTGACCGGGGTGGACTACTTCTCCACCCTCGGCTACCAGCCCGGCATCGCCGCCCTCGCCGCCGGCCTCCTGTCCCCCGTCGCCACCCTCGTCCTCGTCGCCCTGACGCTCCTCGGTGCGCTCCCGGTGTACTGGTACGTGGCGAAGAAGAGCCCGCACGGCGAGGGCTCCATCGCCATGATGGAGCACCTGCTGCCGTGGTGGCAGGGGAAGCTGTTCGTCCTGGCCCTGCTCGGGTTCGTGGCCACCGACTTCACCGTCACCATCACCCTGTCGGCCGCGGACGCCACCGCCCACCTCTTGGAGAACCCGTTCTGCCCGGACCCGCTCAAGGGCGAGCAGGTGGCCGTCACCCTGCTCCTCGTCGGGCTGCTCGGGGCGGTGTTCCTCAAGGGGTTCAAGGAGGCGGTCGGGGTCGCGGTCGTGCTGGTGGCCGCGTACCTGGCCCTGAACGCCGTCGTGGTCGGGGCCGGGCTGTGCGAACTGGCCCGCCGCCCGGACGCCTTCGGCGACTGGCGACAGAACCTCTTGGCCGCACACGGGAGCCCGTGGGCGATGATCGCTGTCGCCCTGCTGGTGTTCCCCAAACTGGCCCTCGGGCTGTCCGGGTTCGAGACCGGGGTGGCTGTCATGCCCCTGGTCTCCGGCGACCCGACCGACACCGAGGCCGAACCGACTGGGCGGGTCCGCAACACCCGCAAGCTCCTGGTCACCGCGGCCGTCACCATGAGCGTGTTCCTGGTCGCTTCGAGTTGGGTCACCACGCTCCTGATCCCGGCCGACGAGTTCCAGCCGGGCGGGAAGGCGAACGGCCGGGCGCTCGCGTTCCTGGCCCACGGGCTGCTCGGTGAGTGGTTCGGAACCGCGTACGACGCGAGCACCATCCTGATCCTGTGGTTCGCCGGGGCCAGCGCCATGGCCGGGCTCATCAACGTGGTGCCCCGCTACCTGCCCCGGTACGGGATGGCCCCGGAGTGGACCCGAGCCGCCCGGCCGCTGGTGCTGGTGTTCACCGCCATTTCGGCCGTGATCACCGTCGTGTTCCGGGCGGACGTGGACGCCCAGGCCGGGGCGTACGCGACCGGGGTGCTGGTGCTCATGACCTCGGGAGCGACCGCATCGGCCATCTCCAGCCGGCGGGACGGGTCGAGGGTGGCGGCGGTGGGGTTCGGACTGATCGCCCTGGTGTTCCTGTACACTCTCGGGGCGAACGTCGTGGAGCGGCCGGACGGGATCAAGATCGCCGGCCTGTTCATCGCTGGCATTGTGGTCGTGTCCCTGGCGTCGCGGGTGTGGCGCACGCTGGAACTGCGGGTCGCCGGGATCGAACTGGACGACGCGGCGCGGGCGTACCTGGCCGACATCGGGGAGCGGCCGATCCACCTGCTGGCCCACGACCCGGACCTGCCGCTGCCGGCGGACTACGCGGCCAACGAGGCGGACCAGCGGGCCGACTTCCACCTGCCGGCGGACGAGCCGGTGCTGTTCCTGGAGGTGCGGGTGCGGGACGCGTCGGAGTTCACCGACGTGCTGCACGTGTGCGGGGTCGAGGTGGGCGGCTACCGGGTGCTGCGGGCCGAGGGGACGGCCATCCCGAACGCGATCGCGGCGTTCCTGTTCCACCTGCGGGACGCGACCGGCAAGCGGCCGAGCGTGTACTTCGACTGGGGCGAGGGGAACCCGCTCCTGCACCTGCTCCGGTACGTGCTCTCGGGTCACGGGGACGTGCCGCCGCTGACACGTGAGATCATCCGCCGGGCGGAACCCGATCCCGCCAAGCGCCCGGCCGTATACGTCGGCGTGTGAGCGAGGGCGGGGACGGCTCCCGGCTGAAGGGTCGGTCAGGCTCCAATCGGGCGGACATGGGCAATTCCGACCAGATCTTTCCAGTGCAGGGACGGCATGAGCAAGCGGCATATCCTGCGGTTCGAGTCGAAGCACGACGCCCTGTTGCCCCGGCCGGAGTTCGCCCGGCGGGTGGCCCGGAACTTCGCGGTCGCGTCCGCCCTGATCGGCGTCTCCCTGCTGGGCGGGATGCTGGGCTACCACGTGACCGAGGACATGGGGTGGATCGACGCGTTCGCCAACGCGTCCATGATCCTCTCCGGGATGGGGCCGCTGGAGCCGCTCAAGACGCCGGCCGGGAAGCTGTTCGCCGGGGCGTACGCCCTCTACAGCGGCTTGGTGCTGGTGATGGCCTCCGGGGTCGTGCTGGCCCCGATCGTTCACCGCATGTTCCACCGCTTCCACCTCGAAGAAGACGCCGGGCAATAGGCGCTCCCGTGCGTTGCGTCGAGCGCCCGTCTCGGTTACCCTGATCCCGTTCCCGCGATCCGTGTAGCTTGCTGCGTTGCAGCAGGGCGATGTTGCGTCGCCCCAGTGAATCGCTCGTCATCCGGCTCGGGGAGGCTGTTCCAGCACCGCTTTCGGGCGATCGCCCGATGTAGAGATCGGTGCCTGGGACCACCTCGCCAACCGCGGTTCACCGATCTCAA
>JAYUBA010000517.1:0-6461 GCA_043741075.1 Frigoriglobus sp. | reverse complement strand
GTACTTCTTGCCGTCCTTCTCGCTGACGGTGCCGACGACCGTGACGCCCGCGATCTTGCCGTCCCCGCAGACGCCCTCGTGGTAGTCCTCGCCGTTGCCCTTGTCGTCGATGACGTAGTTCACCGTCTTGTCGCCCTCCTTCACCTGGAGGACGTTGCTGCACTTCGGCGTGATCTTGAGGCTGCACTTCCCGCACATGAGCGTGCCGGTCAGCTTCGTCTCCTTCTTGTCCTCGGCCTGCCCCACGGCCCCGAACGCCCACAGCCCGGCGGCCACGGCCGCCGCCGTCAACATCGAACGGATCATCGGAATACCCTCACTCTCGGAACTCACCGGGGTTCGCAGACGGCACCGCGCCGCCCGCGTCCCCGGCGTCTGAAACACCCCCGCCCCCGGTCGAGCCGACCGGGGCGGGGGTTGCACCCGCGTGTTCTGTCGCGGCGGCCCCGGCCGCCCGCTGGTGGTTGAGCGCCCCCTCGGCCTGGAGCTTCAGCCACCGCGCCCGGCGGACCCAGAAGAAGCGGACCGGCAGGAACAGGTCCACCACCTCGTCGGAGATGAGCAGGCCGCCCAGCACCGGCAACGCCATCGGCGCGAGAACCTCGCCGCCCACGCCGGTGGCGAACACCATCGGGAAGATGGCGATGATCGCCACGCCCTCGGTCAGGAGCTTCGGCCGCAGCCGGTGGACCGCGCCTTCGACCACCGCCGCGCGCAGTTCGTCGAGCGACCGGATGTTCTCCAGCCCGCCGCGCTTGTCGATGGCCTCGCGCAGGTAGACGAGCATGATGATGCCGGTCTCGGTCGCCATGCCGAAGCACGCGATGAAGCCCACCCACACCGCCACGCTGAAGTCCAGCGGCGGCGAGTCCCACCCGTTGACGATCTTCGGGAACAGGAAGAGGAAGAACGCCCCGCCCGCCAGGGCCTCCGGCACCGCGAGCATCATCAGGCAGGCGTCCATGAAGTCGCAGTAGGTCAGGTACAGCACGAGGAAGATGAGCAGGATCACGGCGGGGAACACCCACCGCAGCGTCCGGGCTGCGCGTTCCTGGTGTTCAAACTCGCCGGCCCACTCGACGTGGACCCCTTCGGGCAGTTTCACCTTCTGCGCGACGACCCGCTTGGCCTCCTCGACGAAGCCGACCGCATCGCGGCCCCGGACGTTCAGCGTGACGTAGTTCAGCAGTTGGCCGTTCTCGCCCTTGATGACCGCCGGCCCCTCGGTGATGCGCACGTCGGCCACGGCGGTGAGCGGGATGAGCCGCCTCCCGTTGGCCGCGTGTTCGACCACCCCCGCGTGGGCTTCGGCGCGGAACGCGGCGTCGCCGGTCGCGCCCGCGCCGGGCCGGGCGGCCACGTCCATCCGCGCGGGGACGAGCAGCCGCCTTACCGCGTCCTCGTCGTCGCGGTAGGCGCGGGCGTACCGGACGCGCACCGGGAACCGCTCGCGGTCCTCGACCGTGTACGTCACCACCCGGCCGCCGAGGGCCGTCTCGATCTCCGTCTGCACGTCCTCGACCGACACCCCGAACCGCGCGGCCTTCTGCCGGTCGATGGTGACCTCCACATACCCCTTTCCCATGATCGGGGCGGCCACCACGTCCCGCGCGCCGTTCACCGGCTTCACCGCCGCCTCGATCTCCCGGCACACGCGGGTGATCGTCTCCAGGTCCGGGCCGAAGACCTTGATGCCGATGTCGGTCCGCACGCCGGTCGAGAGCATCTCGATCCGGTTGACGATGGGCTGGGTGAAGATGTTGCTCCAGCCGGGCACCTGGAGGACGCGGCCGAACTCGTCGTCCACCAGGTCGCCCTTCGGCCCGCCGGTCCGCTGGCGGAAGAGGACGGACTCGCGGAACGGCTTCTCCACTTCGGCGCGGAGTTCGCCGAACGCGGGGAACGCGGCCAGGTCAGGCGGCCGGCCGACCTGGGTGTTGAACGCCGCCGTGGCGAACCGCCCCGCCTCCGCGCCGTGCGGCGCGGAGGCCAGTAGCCCCCTCGACTGGGCGGCCTTGACGCACTCCTCCAGCGCGTACCAGGTAAACGCCTCGGTGCCCCGGTCGAACAGTTCCCAGTTGACCATCGCCACCCGCTCCCGCCACAGTCGCGTCCGCTCGGTTTCGAGAGCGCCCAGCGTGGTCGCCGCGAGGTTCGGCCGGTCCCGACCGAACACCGCGCCCACCCCGGCCCACGCCTTCCGCCACCGCGACTCGTGCAACTCCAGCGCGGCGGCCGGGTCGCGGACCAGCCCGCGAGCCGCCAGCGCGTCGATGGCCCGCTTCTGTACCCGCGCCACGACTTCTTCGGCCGGACTCAGGGCCAGCCGCCGGGCGTCGCCGACCGAAGCGGCCACGACCGACTCCACGAACGCGGCCTCGTCGGGAATCTCACCCAGGTGCCCGCCGGAGCGGGCATTCCGCACCGTCTCGTTCACGACGAACCGGGCCAGAACCGGCGCGAGTTCCGCCTCGAACTCCTTGTACCGCCGCAGGGCCAGTTCGCGCATCACCTCGTCGAACCGTTCGAGCGCCTTCTGGGCCGCGTCGTTGGCGAGCGAGTCGCGGTCCTCGCCGGCGGCGGGCGTGACGTAGCCCCTCTCCTCCACAGCGGCCAGGACGCGGCGCGCCTGCTTCTCGGCGTCCGCGTACTTGATGACCCGTTTGGGCCACAACTCGCGCGGGCGGAAGTTGACGAACGTCTCCACCATGTCGAGCGGGGCCGGGTCGGTCGCGGTCTCCGCCCGCCCGGACTTGCCCACCACGCTCTCCACTTCGGGGAAGCCGCGAAGGAGCGCGTTCCGGGCCTTGAGGTCGTCGGCCGCCTGCGTCACGCTCACGCGCGGCACCGTGACGGGCATGTCGAGCGTGGTGCCCTCGTCGAGCATCGGCATGAACGACACGCCGATCTTCGGGAAGTGCCACGCCCACAGCGCGAGGAAGGTCAGGGTGACGAGCGAGAGGGCCTGCCACCCCAGGCCCCGCGTGAAGATCACCGTGAGCGCGGTGACGACCGCGAACGTGACCAGGAACATGACCCGCCAGGCGTGTTCGGCCGCACCCATCCCGACCACCGCTTGCAGCGGGAACAGCCCGGCCGCCAGGATGAGCAGCGCCGCGAACGACCACATCACCAGGTTGAACCGGTCGAGGGCGAAGTTCAGCATCGGCCGGTACACGCCGGCGAAGCTGCGGACGATCCAGTTCTCCTCCTCGCCGCGCAGCCGGCCCCGGATGAACGTCGGGATCAGGGCGGGCACCACCGTCACCGAGATGAGCGCGGTGCCCAACAGCGCGAGGCTCTTGGTGAACGCCAGCGGGTGGAACAGTTTTCCCTCGCGACCGGACAGCATGAACACCGGCACGAAGGACAACAGCATGATGAGGACGGAGAAGAAGATCGGCCGACCCACCATCCGCAGCGCCGGGATCACCGCCTCGCGGGTGTCGCCGGTCACCTTCTCGCTCCCGAACTTCTCCTTCAGGTGGTGCGTGGCGTTCTCGACCATCACGATGGCCTGGTCCACCAGCACCCCGACAGAGATGGTGATCCCCGCCAGCGACATGATGTTGGCCTGGATGTCCACGATGCCGAAGCGGCGGAGCAGCCACATCACGCCGAACGAGAACAGCACCGAGAGCGGCAGCGTGACGCAGATGACCAGCGCGCTGCGGACGTGCGACAGGATCAGCATGACGGCCACGACCGCGATGAGCATCTCGTGCCACATCACGCCGGCGAGCGTGCCCACCGCGCCCGTGATGAGCCGCGTGCGGTCGTAGGCCGGGACGATCTGCACGCCGTCGGGCAGGCCCGGCTGAATCTCCTTGATCTTCGCCTTCACCCGCTCGGTGACGCGGAGCGGGTTCTCGCCGTGCCGCATCAGCACGACCCCGCCGACCACCTCACTGCCGTCCTTCTCGAACACCCCCCGGCGGAAGCCCGGTCCGATTTGCACCGTCGCCACCGTCTTGACGTACACCGGGACGCCGCCCACCTCCTTGACCACCGCGTCCTCGATGTCCGCCTTGCCCTTGATCCAGCCGATCCCGCGCACGATGTACTCGGCGTTGTTCTTCTGAATCACGCCGCCGGCCGCCGGCAGGTTCGAGCGGCTCACCGCGTCGAACAGTTCGCCCACCGTGACGCCGTAGGCCCGCAGGTCTTCGGGCCGCACGTCCACCTGGTACTCGACCGGCATCCCGCCGACCGGGGCGACCTCCGCGACCCCGGCCGCGCCGTTGAGTTGCAGCGCGACGTAGAACTTGTTCAGCGCCCACAGCCGCGATTGGTCGATGGGGTGGTCCTTCGACGGCTCCAGCGTGTACCAGAAGATTTGCCCCAGAGCGGTCGCGTCCGGGCCGAGGTACGGGGTGACGCCCTTCGGCAGAAAGGTGCCGGCCTCGGCCAGCCGCTCGCTGACCCGCTGGCGGGCGAAGTACAGGTCGGTGCGGTCCTCGAAGATGATCGTAATCATCGAGAAGCCGAACTCGCTCGACGACCGCACCGCCTTCACCCCGGCCAACCCCTGGAGCCGTCGCGAGAGCGGGTACGACACTTGATCTTCGATCTCGCGTGGGCTGCGGCCGGCCCAGTCGGTGAACACGATCACCTGGTTCTCGCCGAGGTCGGGCACGGCGTCCACGGGGGTGTCGAGCATCGCGTAGACGCCGAACACCGCCAGCGCCGCCGCCACGATCAGGACGACGAAGCGGTTGCGTACCGAACCTTCGATGACGCGCTCGATCACGGCGTGCCCCCCGGCAGGATCGGGGGCAACTTCTTGAACGCCTCGGCCTTCTTGAGCGTGCCCTTCGGGTCAGCCTTCGCGTCGTCCACGCAACTGGCGCAGCAGAGGAACACCGTGCCGCCGTCGAGCGCGATTTCGACCGGCTTGCCCATGAGTCCGAGTTCCTTCCCCTGGATCGGACACTTCCGTTGGGCGACGGCCCGTGTGCGGTCGCCGGGCACGAGCTTGTCCAGGCCCGCGACGACCTTCGCCAGTCGGTCGGGTGAGAGGGCGGGCGCGGCCGGGGCGGGAACCGGCGGGGGCATGGTCGGGTCCGTCGGCGGGGGCGCGGCGACCGTCCGCGTTCGCTTCATCTCCTCGACGCGGCCGAACATCTCCGCCGGGTCCGCCTCGGCCTCGGCTCGGCACGCCTCGCAGCAGACGAAAAGTGGCTTTCCGTCGGGGGTCTTCACCTTGACCGGCTTGCCCATGACGCCGAGTCGGTCGCGCAGGACCGGGCACCAGAGTTGTGATTCGGCCGCCTTGCGTTCGTCCGGGGGTAAGAGACGCAGGCCGGCGACGGCCTTCGTGTCCTTGTCTTCGGGCGTCGTCGGCCGCATCACCGAACCGTGCGCGTGGCTCCCGCTGCCGCCGATGTAGGTCGAGCCGAGGGCCGGGTTCAACCGCGTCTCGGCGTCGATCAGGAACGACCCGGCCGCGACCACCCGGTCGCCCTCGGCGAGGCCGGACCGGACCGGGTAGAAGACGGCCCCGTTCGCCGCGTACAGCTTCGGGCCGAGTTCGACCGCCACGCCGTCGAACGTGTCGGGGAGCGACTGCCGGTACACGACCTGCCGCACCCCGGTGTCGATCACAGTGCCTTCGGGGACGGCGAGAATCTTCCCGTCGCGGGCCTGGAGGCGGGAACCGGCCGGCGTCTTCGCCAAAAGGTCGTAGGGGAGCGCGAGGGTGACGGTGGCGGTCATCCCCGGCCGCAGTTCGTGGTCCTTGTTCGGCAGGTCGAAGCGGACGGTGAGCGTGCGCGTCTCGGTATCGACGTGCGGGAACAGGAAGGACAGCGTGCCCGTAAACGGCCGGCCGGGGAACGCCCGCGTCGTGGCGGTCACCTTCAGGTCGTAGTCGGGCCTGCCGGTCTTCGGGTCGTGCCCGCCGGCCGGCAGGAACGCGAGGTCGTCCTCGTACAGTTGCGCCTGGAGCCACACGGTCGAGAGGTCGGCCACATCGAACAGCGGGCCACCCTCCTCGACGTACTGCCCCTCGCGGACGTACTTCTTGAGGACGTGCCCGTTGATCGGGGAGCGGATGGTCAGGTGCGTGACCGGCTTGCCGGCCTTCGCGATCTCCTCCACCTGCGCGTCGTCGATCCCCCACAGCTTGAGGCGGTCGCGGGCGAGGTTCTCCTGAACCTTGTTGTTCGCGGTGCGGCCGTCGAGCAGGTTCTGGACGGTGACCACGAGGTCCGGGCTGTACAGTTCGGCGAGCGGGTCACCGGCGTGAACCATCTGGCCGGTCTGGTTCACGTTGAGTTTGTCGATCCGCCCCTTCACGCGGGCGGAGACGGTTTTCAGCTTCCGCTCGTCGAACTCGACCGTGCCGACGGTCGTGATCTCACGCGAGAGCGCGTGGTACTCGACCGGGGCCGTCCGCACGCCCGCGAGCGCGATCCGGTACGGGCTGAGTTGCACCCGCGCGACGCTGCCGGCGGGCAGGG
>JAYUBA010000516.1:0-6464 GCA_043741075.1 Frigoriglobus sp. | reverse complement strand
CGGTGACGCTGACGCTCGGCCAGTTGCAAGCCGAGGGGCTGATCGCGGTCGAGCGCCGGCGGGTCGTCCTGCTCGACCTCGAACGGCTTCGTCGGGAGGTCGAGAAACCTGCCGACCCGCCGGCGGCGAAACAGCGAACCAAGACGACACCGACCTGAGCCTGGAATGTGCGACATGACCACGCACCCGAACCACCAACCGACGCCGCCCGACGACTGGCTACCCGCCAGCGGCGGCGAGGTCGTCCGCTTGACCCGCCGCATGAAGGGCCGCAAGAGCCGTCGCCAGTTCCTCCAGGCCGGCGGCGGGGTCGTGGGCGGGCTGCTGGCCGTCGCGGGCGGCTGGTGGGTGGTCCGTTCGGCGACCCAGGAGCGGGGATACGACTACGGCGGCATCACCTGTCGCGAGGCGATGGCCCGTGCCGACGCCATGATGAAGGGGCAGAAGCTGCCGAATGCCGAGGTGATGCAGGTCAAGGAGCATGTGATGCTGTGCCCGAACTGTAAGCCGAAGTTCGAGAAAATGGGCGGGATGAAGATGTTCGCCCAGATGCCGCCGGTGTGCCGTCGCCCGGATCGGGCGTAACGGGGGGAATGTGTTTGGTGGCTTCGACGGGGAGATGAGCATGCCCAACGAGAACCAAGACGAAACTCCGAACGCGGACTCTGGGACGGAAGCGGAGTTCGCCGAGATGCCACTGGTCCCCGCCGCGTCCGCGTCGGGACGGGCACCGGGCCGCGTGCGCCGGCTCGTCGCGCCCGCCCTGATCGGCGTATTCGTCGTCGGCACGGCGCTGGCGTACCTGTCGCGCCCCACGAATCGGCTCGATCCGAACGCGCCGCGCGTCGTGATGGAGGTGGGCGGGATGCACTGCCCCATCCAGTGCGGTCTCCGGGTCGCGTCGGCCCTGGAACCCCTTCCGTGGGTGGTGCCCGGTTCCGTCACGGCGAACCCCAAGACCGGGGTCGTCACGTTCGCGGTGACCAGTGTCGATGCCGTGCAGGAAGCCGAGGTCCGGCGGGTCATCGAACGGGCCGGGTTCCGTTTCAAATCCGTCACGTTCTCGCCAGTACCCCCACACGGAAACGGCGACAAGGGTTGAACGCACGCCAAACGCACACCGAGGAGGAAACCATGATTCGATTCTTGTTTCGGTGCCTCATCCTGGCCGGCCTGTTCGCGGGCGCGGGCCAGGTCCGGGCGGCCGACCCGCCGCCCGATCCCGTCGAGGTGATCCGCACCTTCGAGAAGGCGTGGGTCGGCCCGAAGGGGTACATGCGCCCGCTCGATGACGCCGGCTGGAAGGCGCGGATGACCGCGTTCCAGAAGCTCGCGGCGGCCGGCGACAAGGCGCTTCCGGCCTTGACCGACGCACTGACGAAGGGCGAACCCGAAACTCGCGTCTTCGCGGCCCAGGCGCTCGGTCTCATGGCCGACCCGAAGGCCAAGCCCGCCCTCGAAGCGGCCCTCACGGACAAGACCCCGGCCGTCCGACTCTACGCACTCGACGCTCTGAGCATGTTCGGCAAACTCGCGCCAACCGACGAGTTGAAGGCGATGAAGGAGAAGGACGCGAACCGGGACGTGAAGGCCCATGTCGGCTTCGCCCTCGACCGGGACGACAAGCCGGACCCGGCCGCGCTGCGAAAGCGGCTCGCCGGCTACGACCTCGCCAAGATGAACACGGCGGTCGTCGGCAAGGCGGCACCGGAGTTCGAGTTGACCGACGCGACCGGCAAGACGTACAAGCTCTCCGACTTCAAGGGGAAGAAGGCGGTGGTGCTGGTGTTCGTCTACGGCGACACCTGACCCGTCTGCCACGGGCAGCTCGCGCAGTTGCGCGACAAGATCGCCGAGTTCGAGAAGCGGAACGTCCAACTCCTCGCCATCGACCCGCACGAGTCGCACCGCGTCCGGCACATGCTCCGCGACGTGGGCACCAAGCCGGACGAGGTTCTCTACCCGGTCCTCGCCGACCCGGTGAACGCGACGAGCGCCACCTACGGGGTCGCGTTCCAGATGGGCATTCACACGGAATGGTCGAACCGCCCGGCCACGTTCGTGATCGACACGGGCGGCGTGATCCGGTACGAGAAGCGGGGCACCACGTTCGGCGACCGACCGAAACCGGCCGACATCTTCACCGAGATCGACAAACTCGGCGCGGGGAAGTGAATCCGTCGCCCGATGACCGGATCGGGGCGTATTTTCCATTTGTGAGGTGGCTCACAGAATCCGGTCGTGCAACGTGTCACGATGCCCGCACCGATCACGCGCGAGTCCCGTGGGCGCGACCGGTGGTCGCGACTGCGGGATTCGGGTATCTTCTTGTGGGGTGACGGCATCCGTCCCCCAATCATCTCGGATCACGGGAGCGCTCATGTACCTGCGATTGTGTTCCATCGGCCTCATCGCCCTCGCCGGTTGCGCCGGAGCGACACCGGACGCGCCGAAGGCCACCGCCCCGACCGAACCCGCACCGAAGAGTGCGGGCGCGGGCCGGCCCTACACCATTTCTGTCCCGAACATGACGTGAGGGGGTTGCGCCGCCTCCGTGCGAGGCGACCTGACCAAGGCCGACGGCTTCTCGAACGTCCGCACCGATCTCGACAACACCACCTGTCGCTTTGAATACTCCAAGAGCGACGCGGAACTGAAAGCGCAACTCGATGAGTTGGCGAAATCCAATTCCCACCTCCGCGACTGGCAGAAAAAGAACTGAGCGGAACCGGTGACGCACCGAATCCCTGGGTTTGCCAGGGGGCGGTGCGGCCGGTTTTTCCCGTTTCATGACGCACCGTCCACCGGGCGGGTCGGCCACCGTCCTTGTCTCGTCACCGTGATCGACAGCCTCTCGGAGGTCAGACGACGAAGGAGCGATGATGGCGGGCCGCGTTGGATCGCTGGTCGGAATCGCTGCGATCCTCGTCGTCGGGGTGGTCGTCCGCAACTCGACCGAGGCGAAGGACGAGCCGAAGAAGGATCGACCTCTCGCGGCCCCGCGCGAAGTCGTTGCCATTATCAACCGGGGCGGATGCGGGAACTGCGACGTCATCCCCGGCGTGCCCGGAGCCGATGGCGAAGTCGGTCCCGATCTCTCGAAGTTGGGCACGGTCGCCGGCACGCGCAAGCCCAAGACCACGGCGAAGGGGTACGTCCGCGAGTCGATCCTCGATCCCGACGCTTTCATCGTCCCCGGCTACGAGAAGGGGATCATGCCGAAGAAGTTCGGCAAGACGCTCACCGAAGATGACCTGAACAAGGTGGTGGACTACCTCGCCTCGCTCGGCGGCGAAGCACCGAAGGGGAGTGATACTCCGAGGCCGAAACTCGTCCGTACCCGGCCCGCCGAAGCCGTGACAACCCCGTTCGCCCCGTCGCCGCTGAAGGGCGCGACCGACGAACAGATCGCGCTGGGCAAGTACCCGTTCTTCGACCGCCGGCTCTCGGCCGGCAACGCCCTCAGTTGCGCATCCTGTCACCAACCGGACCATGCGTTCGCGGACGGTTTGCCGGTGAGCATCGGCTACCCCGGCACGGCCCTGTTCCGAAACACGCCGACTTTGCTGAACGTCTCGCATCGAAAGGCCGCGTACTGGGACGGTCGCCTGTCGGGTGCCGATCTTGCCACCGTCGTCCGCGACCACCTGACCGAGCCGTTCTTCATGGCCGCCGACGGGCGGTTGCTCGTCGAGCGGATGAAGCAGGTTCCCGAATACGTCGAACTGTTCAAGCTCGCCTACAACGTCGAACCCGACTTCGACACGATCCTGAAAGCCCTGGCCGCCTACGTCGGCGCACTCGACTCGCCGCCCGCCCCGTTCGACCGCTTCGTGACGGGCGACGACAAGGCACTGTCCGGGGACGCCGTGGCCGGCAAGAAACTCTTCGAGGGCGAGGCCGGGTGCGCGACGTGCCACCCGGCCCCGCTGTTCACCGACCACACGTTCCACGACCTCGGCCTGCGGACGGACCCGAAACTGCTAGACGACCCCGAACGGCACATCACCTTCCGCCGCTTCTTCCGGGGGCTGGGCACGCCGAATTACCGCAACCTCACGACCGACGCCGGGCGGTTCGTCGTGAACTTCGAGGACGCGGACCGGGGCAAGTTCCGCACGCCGAGCCTGCGCGAGGTCGGCCGCACGGCCCCGTACATGCACGACGGGCGGCTCGCCACGCTGGACGACGTGATCGACTTCTACGACCGGGGCGGCGGCAAGAACCCGAACAAGACTCCACTGCTGAAGCCGCTGGGACTGACGAAGGACGAGAAGGCCGACCTCCTCGCCTTCCTCGAAAGTCTGTCGGGCGACCCGCTGGCGGACAAGCCGCGGCCGTTGCCACCCTACGGCCCGTACCAGCCGAAGCGAGGGAACCAACCGTGAGCGAACGCCCTCTCGCTGATGCCGAATCGGGCTGCGATCATCCGTGCCCCGCATCGAGTTCCGACCGTCGCGAGTTCCTGTTCGCCGCCGGCGTTTCGCTCGTCGCGCTGGCCGTTCCCGGTCTCGGCACGGCTCACGCGAGGGTCGCCAAGTACGCCCGGAAGAAGATCGGCGTCCTGAGCGAACTCAAGGCGGGCGTGCCGGTCGAGTTCCGCTACCCGTGGGACCACGCCAACTGCGACTCGGTGTTGCTGAAACTGGGCCGGGAAGCGGGGGGCGGAGTCGGCCGCGAAGGCGAACGCCTTCGATGCGCAGTTCCCGACGGGCTTCGAGGGCGTGTGGGTCAGCCCGAACCAACACACTATCGTGTCGGTCGGCGGGAGGCCGCACCACTGCGTCGTCGTGCCGGACCCCGACGCGAAAGTCGTGAACCCCGGCGGCAACCACTCGATCCGGGGCGGCACGCTCGCGCTCAAGTGCCACACCGCCACGGGGCCGACGAAGGACCGCCTCCAGTTCCCGCAAGTCCGGGTGAACGGCAAACTGACGCGGGTCAGTTGGGACACCGCTATCGAGGTGATGGCGGCGGTGAGCAAGCACGTCCTGGCGAAGTTCGGCGAAGCGGCGTGGGGGATGAAGGCCAATAACTACGAGTTCTTCGAGAACACCTGCGCCATCACCAAGCTGGCCTTCGAGTCGGTGAAGACCCCGGCGTTCGCCGTCCACGACAAGCCCTCGATGTCCAACGACACCGCCGGGATGGACGACGCCGGCATCGTCACCTTCAGCGCCGCCTACGAGGACTTCAAGACCGCGAACGTGCTGTTCATCTCCGGCACCGATCCCTACGAATCGAAGACGGTTGTCTTCACCGAATGGATGATGAGGTCGAAGGCGAAGATGATCTTCGTTGTGCCGCGCCGCACGATGGGCGTGGCCTACGCCGAGTCGAGGGGCGGGCTGTTCCTCCAGATCACTCCGGGCACGGACGCCCTGCTGCACATGGCCCTGAGTCGGGTGATCCTCGAAAACGGCTGGGAAGACAAGGAGTTCATCGAGGAATGGGTGGCGAACGCCTGGGAGATCGACAGCGGGTTCGGACGCGGCACGCGCACCACCCCGTGGCAGTGGCGGACCACCTGGGGCGACCTCGGCGCGGCCGACTTCGCCGCGTACAAGAAGTGGCTGCTCGACTACGAGCCGGCCGCCCTCGACTTCACGGCGAAGTTGCTTGCGGGCGGCGGGAAGGCCGAGCGGCCGAAGGCGACGTTCCTCTTCGAGAAGGGCAATTACTGGAGCAACAACTACCTCAACACCGCGAGTATGGCCTCGCTCGCGCTCCTGTGTGGGTCGGGCAACCGGCCGGGCCGGATGGTCCGTCGGCTCGGCGGCCACCAGCGCGGCTGGATCGGCGCGGCACCATACCCACGCGAGAAGTCCCCGGAGCGGCTCCCCGGTCGCCGCAAGATCGAACTCGACCTGGACCGCTGGGTCGAGAAGGGACAAGTTCGGTTCCTGTGGGTGATCGGCACCACCTGGACGGGCGCGATGACCGCGAGCCAGGAACTCGCCCGCACCGTGCGAAAACTGACCGTCGAGAGCAAGCACCAGCCAGCGAGCGACAAGAAGGACGACATCATCGCGGCGCTGGTGAAGCGGGTGGATGAGGGCGGCATGGTGCTGGTCGATTCCGACCTGTACCCCGTAAACCCGCTGAACACGGAGTTGGCCGACATCGTGCTACCCGCCGCAGCGTGGGGCGAACACGACGCGGCGCGGGCCAACGGTGAGCGGCGGCTGCGGCTGTACGCGAAGTTCTACGATGCCCCCGGTGAGGCCAAGCCCGACTGGTGGGCGGTCGCCAAGTTCGCGCGGGCGATGGGGTTTGCCGGCTACGACTGGCCCGACGACAATGCGGTGTTCGAGGAGGCGGCCCGGTTCAGCCGGGGTGACGTGCTGGACTACTACCCTCTCGTCTGGAAGGCGCAGAAGGACGGCAAGAAGGGCCACGAGGCCCTTCGCGAATTGGGCACAACCGGCATCCAGTGTCCGGTGCGGTACGAAGAAGGGAAACTG
>JAYUBA010000515.1:0-1907 GCA_043741075.1 Frigoriglobus sp. | reverse complement strand
CCTTGAGCTGGTTGGCCGCGTCCGGGCCTTCCGCGAGGGCGGCGAGGCTGTACGCGGCGAACCGCGCGATGAGGTCCGGGCGCGGGGATGGCGGCGGGAGGTCCGCTCCCGCGAACGCGTCGAGCCGCCCGACCATTAGCGCGAGTACCCCGCCGGGCGCGGTGAGTTTCTGGGCCGCGCTGCTGAGGACGAGCTGAATGTCCTTACCGAGTGTGTCGGCGAGGAGGATGTCGCGGCCCGCCTCGTCTTTACTCTCGAACGCTCCGGGGCCGACGAGTGACCCCTTGAGGGAGCTGTGCGTGACGTGCTTGCCCGCCGGGATCTTGGTGAAGGTCGCCGGCCGCTTGGGCGCGGCCAGGTCCGCGGTGCCGCTGACCACGGCCATACGGGACTCGAGCGCCGGCTTCTGCCCCCCCGCCCGCGCGTACGGCGTCCCCGGCTCGAACCAGGCGATCAGTTCCACCAGCACGTCGCTCTTCTCGTCGGGCAGGGTGATGTCCCACACCTCGCCCCCGACCCGTACCCGCACCCTCGCGCCGGTCGGTTGCCGGTCCGCGCCGAGCTTCTTGCTCTTGATGTAGACGCGCCCGCCGAGGACCGTGAGGTCCGCGTCGAACCCGTCGGGCGGCTTGTGGAACCGCACCCGCGACTCGAAGACGCGGTAGCGGAGTTGCTCCGGCACGTTCCCCCACAGGTGAACCTGCACCAGTTTATCGTTGTCGCCGACGAGCACGTTGGCCTTGTAGCCGGGGAGTGCCATGACGGTGTCGCCCGCGTCAACCTCCCCCTTGTCCGTCTCGTTCACCTTGACGCGGAACCACTCGCCGCCCGCCGCGGTCTGTTTGAGGACGATCACACCGGGCGTCTCCACGCGGGCGATGCGTGGCAGGTTGCCGAGCGGCGGCGGCACCGGGTCGCCCAGGTCGGGACCGGGGTCGGCCGGCTTCTTCACCGCGAATTCGGCCACGGCGGTCGCGCTCGCGAGCGCGGCCTCGGTCGCGAGTTCGCCGGCGCGGCCCGGCTCGACGGGCTTCGGCGGCGGAATGCCGTCCGGCTCCTTGTCCTTCGGCTTCGGCTCCAGCGGAAGCGCGACCACCGGCACCGCCGGGGCGTTCAGCGCGGACGAATGACCGGCGGCGGTTTCCGGCGGCTTGTGCGCCTGCTGTTGAAGGGACAGCAGCGCGGCGCCGGCGAGGAGCACCAGCAGCACCGCGGCCACGCCCAGGAGCGCGAACCGGGCGGCCCAGGTGGTCGCGGACGAGTACCGCTTCATGCCCAGCAGCAGCGCGGCGTCGGCGTCGTCGGCCTCCGCCTGCGTTTCGGTGGGCGGGGCCGCGCCGCCGATCGGCAGCGCCTTGTTGGGCCGCCGGCCGGGCAGCGCCGCGGGCGCCGGCACCAGCCCGTACATGCGGCGGTGCGCCCGCGGCGGCACCCGCACCGGTTCGGTCAGCACGAGCGTCAGAATCTGGTGGCACGCGGCCACCTCGGCGAGGTGCATGTCGGACGCCAGGCACGTTTCTTCGACCTGCTTGAGGGTGGCCGAATCGAGCGCGTTGTCGAGGTACGCGGCAACGGTGTTGGGGTCGGCGGTCTCGTCGTGGTCGGTCGTTTCGGGGGTCGCCAGCCCGCGGCGGCGCGTGACCTTCTTGATGCGCTCGACGAGCAACTTCGCGTCCTCGCTGGCCGCGACCTTCTTCCCCAGGTTGCGCGTCTCGGTCGGTTCGAGTGTGTCGTCGATGTACGCCAGGAGTGTTCGGAGCGTCAGACGCGGCATATGTGTCCCCTTGTTCGGCCTTCACATCAATAGTGGCGGTTGGAAGCTCGCGCCGTGCAACATTCCGAAAAAACGCGTACACTGGGGCAAAGCCGAAGAACCCACCCCCCAACCCCCTCCCTGAAGGGAGGGG
>JAYUBA010000514.1:0-6468 GCA_043741075.1 Frigoriglobus sp. | reverse complement strand
TCACCCGGTCGGCGAAGCGCCGACCACCCTCTCCCGCAAGGGGAGAGGGCCAGAACATCGCACCCGCCGCACACTTCCGGCCCGCCGTTCGTACACCTGATACGTGGCCCTCCTCCCTCCTGGTGCGCGCGATGTCCCGGCGGGTGACCATCATCGGGTTCGTGCTGCTCGCGCTGCTCGTGGGCGGGTTGATCCTCACGTACCTCCCCAAGGCGCGGCGGAACGCGAACATGGTGGGGTCGCAGAACAACCTGCGCGAACTGGGGCTGTTCGCCGCTCACAACGCCAACCCGGACCCGAAGCGCGACGCGAGCAAGCTCCCCAAGGAGATTCCCGCCGGCACCATCTACCTGCCCGATGTGCCGCCGGACCTGCGGTTGAGTTGGGCCGTCGGCGTGCTGCCCGGTCTGGACCAGCGGAAGCTCAACACCGCGGAATTGCTCGCTCTCATCGACCCGTCGAAGCCGTGGTCCGCGGAGCCGAACCAGACGGCCGGCGCGAAGCGACTCGTGGTGCTGCTGTGCCCGGAGAACACGCCCGACGCGCCGGCCGGGGCCGCCATCACCTGCTACGTCGGCATCGGGGGCGTCGGGGCGGACGCCGCGAACTTACCACTGGGCTCGCCGAAGGCGGGCGCGTTCCGGTACGACGGCCCGACGCCGTTCGACCGCGTCACCGACGGGCTGAGTTCGACGCTGCTGTTCGCGGAGACGCGGACCGACGTGGGGCCGTGGCTGCGCGGCGGGTTCGCAACGGTCCGCGGGCTGAACGACGCGCCGGACGCGCCGCCGCTGGTGGGCGGGCAGTTCGGCGGGTACTTCCCGTCCGGGGCGAACATGGCCTTCTGCGACGGCGGCGTCCGCACGTTCTCGCCGCGCACCACGCCGTCGGTGCTGCTCAGCCTCGCCACCATCGCCGGCAAGGAGACCGCCGCGCCGGTGGAGTAGCGTTTCACCCGCGAAGCCGCGAGCGGCGACGGGTTTAGCTGCTCGCGGCTTCGCGGGTGCGCGAGCGCATCGCGGCCAGCACGGCGTCGGCCCCTTCGGCGCGCAGGCGCGTTAGCCAACTCCAGTCCGCGAACGCGTCCAGCAGCGCGCGGCGCCGGCCCTCGTCCGGGATCGTCGCGAGCACCTCGGTCCGCACTTCTGCCAGCACCCGCACCCACTCTGCGAACGCCGCGTCGAACTCCGCTTCCAGCTTCTCGCGGACCCGCCGCGCCAGCGCCGGCGACGCCCCGCCGGTGCTCACCGCGAGTGTCAGGTCGCCGCGGCGCACCACCGCCGGCAGCAAAAAGTCGCCGTCGGTCGGGGCCGAGGCCGCGTTCACCCACACGCCGCGCTCGCGGGCGTCAGCAACAACTTGCGCGTTCACTTCGGCGGTGGCGCACGCGAACGCGAGCGCCGCGCCGTCGAGGTGGTCGGCGCGATAGGCTTCGGCGACGTGAACGACTTCCGGCGGCAGGTGCGGAAGCGGGTGCGGGTCGATGACGCGAACTGCCGCGCCGGCCTCGCGCGCCACCGACAGTTTCCGCACCCCGACCGCGCCCCCGCCGACCACGACGACGAGCTTCCCGGCGAGGTTCAAGAGGATGGGGAACACGGCTTCTTCTCTTCTTGTGGTGCGGGCCTCTGGCCTGCATAAGGCTGAGAGCAGGCGAGACGCCCGCACCACAAGGAGGAAGGGGCGGGCCGCAATCACCCCGCGGCGGCGGGCGCTTCGCTCGGCGGGTCGGCCACGGGCGACTCCCCTGCGCCCTCGGCGTCCGTCTTGCGATACTCTTCCCGCTTCTTGTGCAGCGTGTTCCGGTTGATGCCCAGCCGCGCCGCGGCCTTCACCTGGTTGTCGCCGGACTCGTGCAGCACTTCCTCGATCAGCTCGCGCTCCACGCCGTCTACCAGGAACTTGTGCAGCGTGACCGCGTCCGGGCGCGGGGCGTGCATCCCGGCCCGCACCAGCGAGTGAATCAGCGCCGACACGTCGGCCGGCGCGCCGCCGCGCGGCCCGCGGATCACCGGGCGGGCGCGGCCGAACCGCAGCAACTCCGGCGTGATCGGCCCGCCGTCGGCGAACACCGTCAGCCGCTCCAGCATGTTCTCCAGTTCGCGCACGTTGCCCGGCCAGTCGTGGACCCGGAACGCGTCGAGCACCAGCGGCGTCAACTCCGGCACCGGGCACTTGTGCGTCTCGCCGTACCGCTTCAGGAAGTACGCGGCCAACAGCGGGATGTCGTCGCGGCGCTCGCGCAGCGGCGGCAGCCCGATCGGGATCACGTTCAGTCGATAATACAGGTCTTCACGGAACTCGCCGTCCTCGACCGCCTGTTCGAGCACCGCGTTCGTCGCCGCGATCACCCGCACGTCCACGCGGATGGTGCGACTCTCGCCCACCCGCTCGAACTCCTTCTCCTGAAGGACGCGGAGCAACTTCACCTGAAGGTGGTGCGAGGTGCTGTTGATCTCGTCGAGGAAGATGGTGCCGCCGTGCGCGGCCTCGAACCGGCCGGTCTTGTTCTCGACGGCCCCGGTGAACGCGCCCTTGATGTGCCCGAAGAGTTCGCTTTCGAGCAGGTTTTCGTGCAGCGCGCCGCAGTTGACGCGGATGAACGGCCCGTCCGCGCGCTTGCTGAGCTTGTGAACGGCCTTCGCGATCACTTCCTTGCCGGTGCCGGTCTCGCCGATGAGGAGGACGTGCGCGGATTTAGGCGCGGCGAGGCGGACGAGACGGTAAACGTCCTGCATGGCCGGGGCGCTGCCCACGATTTCGGGCAGCGGCGGTGTGAACTGCTCACTTCTCGGCATCGAGAGAATGCTTCCGGGAGAGGAAGCCACAGGACTCGCCAGAAACTCGTCCCGCATGGAGATATCGTATCAACCAGTGCCCGCCGATGCCACACCAATAGCACAGAAAATGAGCAGAGACCGGGGTGCCGCGTCAGCCCGAGGCGAACCCGGAGCGTCAGCGACGGGGTGCCGCGACAGCCCGACGCCAATGTGAAACACGGAACGGCCCTGGAGCAGAGGCCGGGCGGGCCGCCTATTACGGTCACTCGTCCGGCTTGCCGATGGCGAAGAGTTCCTTCTCCGTGGCGACATACAGCACTCCGCCCGCGACCGACGGCGTGCCGCGAATTGGGTCTTCAAAGTCGAACTTGAACATCAGGTACTTGTCCGCGACCTGCTTCCGCCTGACGCGTAGTTCGACCCGCGCCTCCTTCATCGTCCCCGCGGCGAAGTCCAGTTCGTCGATCACCTCCGGTTTCGGGTCGTGCCGGAACACGAATAGTTCGCCGCTATCGGTCGTTAGCAGCACCTTACCGTCCACGTAGTACGGCGCGCCCCAGACCGACGCCTTCGTGTCGAACTGCCAGTAGTGCTTGCCGGTCTTCGCGCTCAGGCAGTGGAGGTAGCCGTGCAACTCTGCGGCGTAAACCACATCGTCCACCACACACACGGTGCTGAGCGTGCGGCCGAACTTGAAGTCGCGGAGCGCCCACCGGCGCGTTTCCAGACCGCCGTAGCACCACGCGAGCGCGGACGCCGGGTTGGGCCTCGTGGTGACGGTTCTCGTGCCGTCGGCGGCCTTCTCGACCTTCTCGACCAACTCCGGGGACACGTCGTGATCCTTGACCGCGGCGCCGCGCGCGACCGCGTTCGCCAAATCGACGCACCACAGGTGCGCGACGCCGGTGGAGTGCTCCGGGTCCTGGCCGGTGCCGATGTACAGCCGGCCGCCGTAGACCACCGGGGAGGCGATGAAGTCGCTCCGCGTGCCGGTGCCGCCGAGTTCGTACACCGCGTCCTTCGGGTTGCAGTCGAACTTCCACAGCAGCTTGCCGGTCGGCGGGTCGAAGGCGCGGAGCCAGCCATCGCCGCCGGGGAAGATCACCTGCGGCACCGGGTCGGCCGCGTAGCTGGAGCTGGCCCACTGGCCGTGCATGATGTCCTTGCCCGGCGAGTTGTCCGACCACAGCAGCTTGCCGGTGTGGCGGTTCAGGCAGATGAAGCTCGGCGCGTCCGGCGACGGGATGTTGACGTGGCTCTGGTCCACGCCGTTGCTGGTCTGCACGAACAGCAGGTCGCCGACGATGAGCGGGCAGCCGGTGGACATGTTGTGCGGGAACACATTTAGCTCCTTCATCATGTCGAGTTCCCAGATGAAGTCCGCGTCGGTGGCGGTCTTGTACTTCTCCGTCTGGGCACCCTGGTTGCCGTCGGCGAACCCGTTCACGTCGAGGCAGACGACGCGGCACTGGTTGCTGACGTAGTACAGCCGGTCGCCGACGACGGTGGGAATGGAGCAAATCCCCTCATTCGGCCAGTCGTTGACCTGCCCGCTCGGCAGCTTGTCGTGAACGGCTTGCCAGAGGAACTTGCCGCTCGCGGCGTCGAAGCACATGAGCACGCTCTTGTCGATCAGCTCGCCGTCCGGCTCGTCTTTCGTCGGCTTCCCCCGGTCGCGCGGGTTGCGCGGGCGCTGGTTGTTGGTGCCGACGAACACCTTCCCGCCGGCGATCACCGGCTGCGCGTAGCTCCGCGAGCCGAGGTCCGCTTTCCACCGGACGTTCAGCCCCTGCTTGATGTTGAACGTGCGGAGGATGTCGCGGTCGGTGAGGTTGACCATGTTGCGCGAGGGCGTACCGCCGTACATGCTCCACGCGACGTGCGGCGGCGGGGCGATGACCGGCCCCTTCGGCGGTGCGGGCGGCTGCGCGGGGACCGCCGCGCCGATGCCGACACAGACGGCGAGCGACAGGAGGAGGGCGAATCGGGGCATAACGCCTCGCGGGTGCGGCCGGAGCGGCCGGGGGAAAGGTGGAAGGCAGCGCCATTATTGCCGATATTGCCTCGCGGGGCCAGACCGCGGTTTGACCCGCGTCCGCCGGTCGGCTATTCTTACGGTTGCCTGCCCTACGCACTCCCGCCTCGTCGGAGCCTGTCGCGTGCCTTCCACCTTCCGTAACTGCTCCGGCCCCAACCGCCGGGATGTGCTCCGCTTCGGCTCGGTCGCCGTGGCGTCGGCCGCGCTCGGGCCGCTCACCGCGCACAAGGCGCGGGCCGCGGACCACACCACCAACGACCCGGCCGTGATCTTCGTCTGGCTGCCCGGCGGGCCGCCGCACCAGGACACGTTCGACATGAAGCCGGACGCCCCGGCCGAGTATCGCGGGCCGTTCCAGCCGGTCCGCACGAACGTGCCCGGCATCGACATCTGCGAACACCTGCCGCGCCTCGCGACGACCGCCGACAAGTTCGCCATCATCCGCTCCATCGCGCACACGTTCGCCGACCACGGCGGCGGGCACAAGCGGTTCCTCACCGGCCGCGCCCCGCTCCAGCCGGCCGGGTTCGTCAACGACACGCCGATGGTCGCGTCGATGGTGGCCGAGGTGCTGAAGGGGAAGCGGGCCGCGGTGCCGAACTACATCGCGGGCACCGACGGGGGCCGCCAGCACATCGACACGTTCAGCTTCGGCTCCGCGTACCTGAGTCCCCAGTCGCACCCGCTGTTCGTCAGCGGCGACCCCGCGGACGCCAAGTTCGAGATGAAGAACCTGTCGCTCCTGCCGGGCACCGAGGGGAAGCTCCGGGACCGGCTCGCGCTGCTCAACACGTTCGACCGGCCGCTGGCCGGGGCGGACCTCGCCGGCACCGCGACCGCCACCACGGCCATCCGCAACCGCGCGCTCGACCTCATCACGACGGACACCGCGCGGGACGCGTTCGACCTCACGAAAGAGTCGGCGAAGACCCGCGACCGCTACGGGATGCACCGGTACGGGCAGCGCGCCTTACTGGCCCGCCGGTTGGTCGAACACGGCGCGACGTGGGTGACGATGGTGATGGAGAACGCCACCCCGCCGGGCGGGGAGATGAAGAAGAACCACACGTACAACTGGGACTCGCACGCGGTCAACTGCCACATCTTCGAGGACACGCAGTACAAGCTCGGCTTCTTCGACCAGGCCATTTCGGCACTCATCGAAGACCTGTACACGCGCGGGCTGAACAAGCGGGTGCTGCTGGTGGTGACGGGCGAGTTCGGCCGCACGCCGAAGATCGAGTACTCGGTCGGAAGCCAGACGAAGGTCACGCAGCCGGGCCGCGACCACTGGCCGCAGGCGCAGAGCATCCTGGTAAGCGGGGCGTGCAAGACCGGTATCACCGTGGGTTCGACCACCGCGAAGGCGGAGGCACCGAAGGACCGCCCGCTGACGCCGAACGACCTGTGGGCGACGGTGTTCAGCCACCTGGACATCGACTACAACCGCACCAGTTTCCTCGACGGCACCGGCCGCCCGATGCCCATGCTCCCCTACGGCGATGTGATTCGCGAGCTGGTGTGAATCGTATAGCCCCGGAGGGGCGACCGATGGTAGCCAGGGGTGGAGCGAACGAAGCCGGTTCCAGGGGTTGCGCTCGCGAGGCGCGAGCTTCACCCCTGGCTACCATCGGTCGCCCCTCCGGGGCT
>JAYUBA010000513.1:0-1913 GCA_043741075.1 Frigoriglobus sp. | reverse complement strand
GAGGGGGTCGCAGGGGGAACCCGCGGGGGGTTCCCCCTCACAAGGGACCAACCCGGAGTTGGTGACGCGGGTACTGGTGTGTTCGGGCAAGGTGTACTTCGACCTCGCGAAGAAGCGGGACGAACTCGGCACGCAGGCGGTGGCGGTCCTGCGGCTGGAGCAACTGTACCCGTGGCCGGAGGCGCAACTGGCCGCGGTGCTGGGCCGATACCGCCGCGCCCAGCAGTGGGTGTGGGTGCAAGAGGAGTCGCAGAACATGGGCGGCTGGACGTTCGCCGAACCGCGCCTGCGGGCGATGAACTTCCCGTTCGAGTACGTGGGCCGCGACGCCAGCGCCAGCCCCGCGACCGGTTCGCACCACGTCCACGAGAAGGAGCAGCGGCTGCTGGTGGAGGGCGCGTTCGCCCCGACGCCTTCGGGTCCGGTCGGCCCCGGCCGCTTCGGCTGGGTGAACGCGCCGGAGGCCAATGGGAACGGCACGCACGACGCGCCGAAGAAAGACACGGCGAAGGCGTAGCGAAGCGACCCCCCCCAACCCCCTCCCTGAAGGGAGGGGGCTTTCTCTTTGCTCCCCCTCCCTTCAGGGAGGGGGCCGGGGGGTGGGTTCTTTCATACTGGGAGTGGGTGATGGCAATCGAACAGGTGACGGCGCCGAAGGCCGGGGAGTCGATCACCGAGGCCACGCTGAACCGGTGGTTCGCGGCGGACGGGGCGTACGTGAAGGCCGACGAACCGCTGTTCGAGATGGGCACCGACAAGGCTTCGCAAGAGGTCGTCGCACCGGTCGCGGGCGTGGTCAAGCACTTGGTGAAGGAAGGCGAGACGGTCGCCATCGGCGCGCGGGTCGCGCAGATCGACACCGACGCGAAGGCACCCGCCGCTGCGCCGAAGTCGAAGAGCGAATCACAGGGGGCTAACGCCCCCCGCTCAGGAGACGCGATCCCTTCGCCCGCCGCGGCGCGCGTGCTGGCCGAAGCCGGCGTGAAGGTCGGGGACGTGCAGGGCACCGGCCGCGACGGCCGCATCACGAAGGAGGACGCGGTCCAGGCAAGCTCCGCACGACCCACAGTAGCCGCCAACAGCGCGCCTCCTGCAAAGCCACTAGCGGCTTCGCGAGTGACGCGCGAAGCCATGTCGCCGATCCGCAAGCGGATCGCGGCGCGGCTGCTCGAAAGCCAGAACACCACCGCGACCCTCACGACGTTCAACGAAGCGGACATGACCGCGATTCAGGAGTTGCGCGCGAAGTACAACGAGAAGTTCGAGAAGAAGCACGGCGTCAAACTCGGCTTCATGTCGGTGTTCGTGAAGGCCGCGGTCGAGGCGCTCAAGGCGTTCCCGCTGGTGAACGCCCGCATCGACGGAGCCGACATCATCCGCCAGCACTTCTACGACATCGGTGTCGCGGTCAGCACCGAGAAGGGGTTGATGGTGCCGGTCGTCCGCGGCGCGGACGCGCTCGGGTTCGCGGACATCGAGAAGGCCGTCGCGGCGGTGGCGAAGAAGGCCCGCGACGGCAAGGTGACGGTCGCCGACCTGGAGGGCGGCACGTTCACCATCACCAACGGCGGCACCTTCGGGTCGATGATGAGCACGCCGATCCTGAACCCGCCGCAGGTGGCGATCCTGGGCATGCACAGCATCCAGAAGCGCGCCGTGGTGGTGAACGACGCGGTCGTGATCCGCCCGATGATGTACCTCGCGCTCTGCTACGAACACCGGCTGATCGACGGCCGCGAAGCCGTGCAGTTCCTGGTGCGTATCAAGGAGTGCGTGGAGAACCCGGAGCGCATTCTGTTTGAAATTTGAAGACAGAAGGGGAGCCGCAGATAACGCAGAAAGACGCAGATTAAAGGCAGGAAAACAGTGTTGAACTCAATCTTTCTTCTGTCTTGATCTGCGTCCTTCTGCGT
>JAYUBA010000512.1:0-1914 GCA_043741075.1 Frigoriglobus sp. | reverse complement strand
CTCCCGCAAGGGGAGAGGGCCAGAAGACATCCCCCGCGGCGGTTACGGATGCACCCGATTGGGGCGCGTGGAACCCCGCGGCGCGGGCGGCGACTATTCTTCCAACGCCGCGCCGCCCGCGCGCGTTCAGCTAGCGCCATGTCTCGTCCCGTCACTCCGTTCGGAGAACTACTGTGACCGCACGCACCCTCGCCGCCGCGGCCCTCGTCGCCGTGGTCGGCACCGCCCTCGCACAGCCGCCCCAACCGGACGTGCCGGCGGGCCTCGCACCGGTCCCCGCCGCGCTCCCGCCGAAGGTCGCCGACACGTCGGACCTGCCCAAACTGCTCGCCACCCGCGTCGCCGTGGCGCGGTTCGACGGCAAGTTCAAAGACGCGGTGAAGCTCCTCGCGGACACCTACGACCTGCCCCTCGTCATCGACCCGCGGCTCGGCCCGGGCGACGCGATGGCGGCGTGCGACGGCGTGGCCGACGACAAGCCGGTGAAGCTCCCGAAGCTCGCCAACGTCCGCCTCGACACCGTGCTGAAAATCCTGGCCGAGCAGGTGAACGGGAAGTTCCTCGTGTACCCGGGCCACATCAAGATCGTCCCGGAGACCTTCGCCGCGTACGAGTCGGGCGTCCTGTCGGTGAGCGCGGACCCGAACGACGAGCCGCTCCTTACCACGAGCGACCTCCTTCGCAGCAAGCCGCTCATCAAACGGGCGCTGGTGAACGCGTCGTTCAAGAACAAGCCGCTGAGCGAGGTGATCGACGAGATCGCGGAGGCGACCGGGGCGAACGTCGCGGTGTCGCCGCTGTTGCCCGCGAACGTGCGGCAGGCACCGGTCACGGTGCGGTTCGCCAACACGCCGGTGGACGCGGCCGTGCGGACCCTGTGCGAGATGACCGAGTGCGGCGCGATCGAGGACGCGAACGTGCTGCTGGTCACCACGCGCGAGCGCGCCACGGCCCGCGCGAAGGAAGAAGCTCAGAAGGTGAAAGACCGGCACCCGGCGCTTCAGCCGGTGTTCGGGGGCGGGGCGGGAGTCGGCCTGCCGGCTCAACCCGACATCGCGACCGAGGTTGCCAAACTGAAGGAGCAGAACGAGCAACTCAGGAAGGAACTGGAGGAACTGAAGAAGGCGATGAAGAAGTGACGCGGGCGTGTTCCGGGGCGAGGTGCGAATTTGCGGATTGTAGGGGTTCTGAGGGCAATAAGGCGCGACGATTGCATACCTGGCGTGCCCTCGGGGCTTACCTTCCCGCGACCACCCCGGTCGCACGCCCCGACACAGGGAGAGATCGCGATGCGCACCTTTGTTCTGTTCGCCCTGGCACTCGCTGGCACCGCCGTTTTGACCGACGATGCGTCGGCATTCGGCAAGCGGAAGCGCGGCGGCTCGTCCTCCGGCTGTTGCGACGGCGGGTACGGCATATCCGGTGGCGGGTACGGCTCGTCCGGCGCGGGCTACGGGGCTTCGGCCCCGTGCTGCGGCGGGTCGGCCGCCGCGATGCCGGGCGGTTATCCCGGCCACGTCGGGTACGGCTCCGGTGCCGTCGGCCGCCAGGGGGCGACGGTTCAGGCCACCGACGGCCAGTTCTACACGATGGGGACCGACGGCAGCTACTACGCCGCTTCTCCCGGCACCCTCGGCGGCTTCACCTCGCAGCCTTCGAGTAGCTACTACCCCGGCACGTACCGCGGTGCCAACCCCTACCAGGGCGTGATGCCGGCCGGGTATCCCGGCACGCCCGGCTACGCGTACCCGGCCGGCGGTATCCCGCCGCTGACCATGCCGGGCGTTCTGCCGCTGCGCCGGTAATCAACACCTCTTATACTTCACGCGGCCAGGAATGAGACGTCGTCGAACTCCTGGAAGTTGAGCGTCATGAGCGACGCCAGCTTCGCCGCGTGCGTCGTTTGCACACGGT
>JAYUBA010000511.1:0-1917 GCA_043741075.1 Frigoriglobus sp. | reverse complement strand
GGTCGGCGTCCACACGGACGTGACCGGGCGGCGGAAGCTGGAGGACCAGTTCCACCAGGCCCAGAAGATGGAGGCGGTCGGCCAACTGGCGGGCGGGGTGGCCCACGACTTCAACAACCTGCTGACCGTGATCAACGGGTTCAGCGAACTCGTGTTGGGAGCGCTACCGGCGGCGGACGGGAACCGCGAGATGCTGACGCAGATTCGCGACGCGGGGGAGCGGGCCGCGAACCTGACGCGGCAACTGCTCGCCTTCAGCCGGCGGCAGGTGCTCGCGCCGCAAGTCCTCGATCCGAACGTCGTGATAGCGAACCTCAAGACGCTGCTGACCCGGCTCATCGGCGAGGACGTTCGGGTCGCGACCGTCCTATGCCCCGGTGTGCACCGGATTAAGGTCGATCCTGGCCAGTTCGAGCAGGTCGTCCTGAACCTCGCCACGAACGCCCGCGACGCGATGCCCACGGGCGGCTGTCTGACCATTGAAACCACAAACCTCGACCTCACCCCCGTGGAAGCCCAGGGCAAATGGGAGGTCCGACCCGGAGCGTACGTCGGTCTGTTGGTGTCGGACACGGGTTGCGGAATGACTACCGAGGTGAAGAGCCACATCTTCGAGCCGTTCTTCACGACCAAGGAGCCCGGCAAGGGGACCGGGCTGGGGCTGTCCACCGTTTTCGGCATCGTCAAACAGAGCGACGGCTTCATCGACGTGTACAGCGAGGTGGGCGTCGGCACCCGGTTCAAGGTCCTGTTCCCGGCCGTCGCGGACGTCGCCCGGCCCGCGTCCGGTCACGATGCTCCCGAACGAAGGGGATCAGAAACAATTCTCCTCGTCGAGGACGAAGCCGGGGTCCGGGGCCTCGCCAAACTCGCCCTGGAGTCTCAGGGTTACCGGGTGCTGACTGCCGCCAGCGGAGCGGAAGCGATCCGGTTCTTTACGACGAACGGCGACGAGATCGAACTGATCGTCACGGACGTGGTCATGCCGGAGATGAGTGGCCGCGAGTTGATCGAGCGGGTGCGACGGCTCCGGGCGTCGGTCAAGGTGCTGTACATGAGCGGCTACACGGACGACGCCGTCGTGCGGCACGGCATCATCGAGGCGGTCGATGCGTTCTTGCAGAAGCCGTTTTCCCCGGTGGCGCTGGGGCGGAAGGTGCGTGAGGTTCTGGACGCAACGGCGAGTTGATTGTCATGATCCTTGAGGTTCGGCGCTCCGATCCGCACTGCCCGGCCGCGTTCCGAGTCCGTTTCCGCCTCCACCACAACCGGCGGGTCCGTCAGCGCAACGAAACGGGCCGGAATTACCCGGCCCGCCTTGTTCGCGCCCTATCGGCTACTTGACATGAGCCGCGATACGCTGTGTTCTCCCGTCTCCGGCCCTTCGGCCGTCAGAACGAGCGGAGGTCAACGCTCATCTTGTCCCCGGCCTGGATCGGGAGCCGCATCTCGCGGTCCCGGCCGTCCCACCGGGCCTTCACCGACAGGACCGACGACTGACCGGGTTCGAGGACCGGCGAGTTGAACACCCGACTGGTCCCGGTGCCGGAGACTTCCTTCCCGTCGCACCACACCTGCGCCCCTTCGGGGACGACGATGGTCACCACCGCCGGAGCCGCAACCGCCGAAGGAGAAGGCGAGTATACCTCGGTCCCGCTCGTCGGAATGACGCCACCTGTAACGGTGGGCGTGGCGTAGTCGGAATACCCGTATCCGCTCATGGGGTAAGAATACCCGCCGGAGGAGTACGAGGAGCCGTACCGGCCGTAGCCCGACCCGTACCCTCCGTACCCCAGGCCCCCGTATCCCAGTCCCCCATACCCCAGGCCGTAGCCGCCTGCGAACGGAGAGCCGTAACCCCCGAGTCCGCCGTACCCGTAGCCCGTTCCGTACCCGCCACGGTATCCGCCGTACCCG
>JAYUBA010000510.1:0-6510 GCA_043741075.1 Frigoriglobus sp. | reverse complement strand
CTCGCGCCGATCAGACACAGGAACGCGGTGCATTCACCTCGCCCCGTGCTTCACGGGGAGAGGTCGCCGCGCTTCGCGGCGGGTGAGGGGTCTTCTGCCTTTCACCCCGCCAACTCCCGATACACGCGCGCGTGCTGCTCCGCCATCCGCGCCACGCCGAACCGCTCGGCGGCCCGCACGCGGCCGGCTTCGCCCATCCGCGCCGCGGTCTGCGGGTACGCGAGCAGCACGTGCGCCTTCATCGCCAGCGCGGCGCGGTCGCCCGGCGGCACCAGGTAGCCGGTTTCCCCGTCGTCGATGACCTCCGCCAACTCCGGCGTGTGGTACGCGATCACCGGCTTGCCCGCGGCCATCGCCCGCAGCGCGAGGTGCTCGCCGCCGCGGGTACACGTCACCCACACTACCTCCGCGAGCCGGACCGCGGCGGCAACGTCGGGCCGCGCGCCACTAAAGCGGATGCGGTAGTCGTCGAAGGCGAGCGCGCGGCCGAGTTCTTCCGCCGCCGTGCGGTCCGGGCCGTCGCCGGTCAGCACCAGTTGAAGCGTCGGCGATTCGTACCGGAGCATGTCGAACGCGATCACCGCGTCCTTCACGCCGTGCGCCGCATCGAGATGCCCGCCGGCGAAGATCAGCTTCGAATCGGGCGGCGCGAACACGTCGCGGCAGAACGCGGCGCGGTCGGGCGCGTCCGCCGGCGGCACCACGGCCGGATTGACGCGCGTCAGTCGTTCCCCGCGAACGCCGAGCCGCCGGTACCGCTCGCCCTCGGCCCACCCGGTCGCGATGACGCGGTCGGCGCGGCGCAACTGCCGCGCGGCGAGCCACCCGCCGACCCCGGTGCCGTTTGCGGTCGCGGCCGACGCCACCAGTCGCGGGGCGTTCCCCTCCCCGTGCCGCGCCAGTAAGAGCCGCGCGGCCCGCACCGCGGCCGGGCCGAACGCGTGAACCACAGAGGGGTTCGCCTCACGCACCACGTCGCGCAAGCGCCGCATCCCGCGGAAGTCCAGCGGGTGCCGGATCGGCAGCGCCGCGACCGTCGCGCCCGCGGCGCGCAGCGCGTCGGCCGCCGCGCCGGTCGCGGGTCCGAGCACGCCGACCGCGAGCGCGAACCGGTCGCGCGGCAGCGCGCCGGCCAGGAGCGCGAGCGGCCCGGCGGCGTCACACCCGCAGAGGTCGGACGCCAGGAAGAACAGCTTCGCGTATGTGGATTCGGCTTCCAAGTGGCGCACAAAACGGTGACGGGGCGAAGCGGACACGCACACTCTCAATACGGAACGCCCAGTGCGAAACACTACTCGCCCGCGGAGAACACCCCGATGTAGGGCAGGTGCCGGTACTCGTCGTTGAAGTCCAGCCCGTACCCGACGACGAACTTGTCCGGGATCGTGAACCCGACGAAGTCCGGCTCGAACGGCACCTCCTGACGGCCGCTCTTCCGCAGCAGCACGCCCACCTTCACCGACGCGGCGCCGCGGTCGATCAGGTGGGCGACCACCCGCGTCAGCGTCTTGCCTGTGTCCAGGATGTCGTCGAGCAGGAGGATGTGCTTGCCGGCGATGTCCGGGAGCAGTTCGTCGCGGATCTCCAGGCGCCCGGCGACAAGGGTCGCGCCGCGGTAGCTGGACGCGGTGACGAACGCGACCCGCAGCGGCAGGTCGATGCGGCGGATCAGGTCGGCGGTGAAGATCAGGCACCCGGTGAGGACGCCGACCACCGTGACCGGCTTGCCGTCGTAGGCGCGGGCGATCTCGGCGGCCATCTCGCCGACGCGCACGTCGATCCGGTCGGCGGGGATCAGGACTTCCATACGCGGCGGCTCCGGCGGGTGCTGAATAGTGTCGAGGTTCGCTCGCCGCGTTTCAAGTTTCACCCGCCGGCCGCGCCGTCACTTCTTGCCCTTCGCCGCCGCCTTCTTGGGCGCGGCCGGTTTCGCCGCCGGCTTCTTGCCCGTTACCGCCTTCGTCACCGCCGTCTTGGCTTTCGTCGCCGCGGCGACGGCCTTCGTGACCGGCTTCGCCGCGGAGACCTTCGTCACGGCCTTCTTAACGGCCTTGGTCACCGCCGTCTTGGCACCGCCGGCGGCGCGCTTGATCGCGGCCGCGCCCGCGGGCGTGGCCGCCACCCCGCCGAGCGCCTCGGCCCCCTTGTCGCCCTTCTCGCCCGCCGCCGGTTTCTTCGCCATCCGATGTCTCCCGCCTGGGTAGCGGGCGCGCCGGCAAAGCCGCCGCCGCGCCGCGGTCGCTACACTGACCCAAGATACCACACGCGCCCGCCGCGGGCGGCCGGCGCGGCGGTAAAACACCCGACGGCGCGCGCGTCATGGCCAAACGACTCGACCACGTCCTCGTGATCGACATCGAATCGACCTGCTGGAACGGCGGCTTCCCGCCGCGCGGCGAGGCGAACGACATCATCGAGATCGGGCTGACGCGGCTGGAACTGAGCAGCGGCCGGCGGCTGGAAAAGCGGAGCATCCTCGTGCGCCCGGAGCGGTCGAAGGTCAGCCCGTTCTGCACGAGCCTCACGACCCTAACGCAGGAGCAGGTGGACGGCGGCATCCTGTTCAAGGACGCGTGCAAGATTCTGGAAGGCGAGTACCTGTCGCAGGAGCGGCTGTGGGCGAGCTTCGGCGACTACGACCGCCGGCAGTTCGACAAGCAGTGCCGCGACCAGGGCGTGCGGTATCCCTTCGGCCCGAGCCACCTGAACATCAAGACGCTGTTCGCGGTGGGGCGCGGGCTGCCGACGGAAGTGGGGCTGCCGCAGGCGATGGCGCTCCTCGGCTTGAAGCTCGAGGGCACGCACCACCGCGGCCACGACGACGCGTGGAACATCGCCGCCGTGCTGTGGGAAGTGACGCGGAAGCTGCGCGCCGCGAGTCCGGGATGACGCGCGGCGGGGCATTGGACTTGACCCCGGCACCGCTTCGGACGAAAGTGCCCGCCCGCACCCGACCCCTTCTGCCCCGACTCGCCGGGCAGGGCGTGTGCGTCCGCGTGGGTGCCGACGCGTGCAGAATACGACCGAAGAAGACCGCGTGACGTTCTGGCTCGTCATGTACGCGGCGGTGGCCGTGAGCCTGCTCGTTTTCGCGATCGCGCACCACGTCCGGTACTCTTAGGACCGCAGCGAGTTGATAAGCGGACTCGGACCGACGTGCATTGATTGCTTACTGTAGCCGGCCTCTGTGAGGCCGGGGCTACCGGGGTCACAGACCCCGGCTACAGACAGAGATTAACCCGATACGGTATCACTTCGCCGCTACTTGCCCTCGATCACCTTCCACGCCTTCTCGATCGTGTCCGGCAGGCCGTAGAAATCCAGCGCGGTGATGAGCAGGCACGACCCCCAGCCCACCGTGAGCAGGAACCAGCCGTTGCGGAACCGGCCCATCAGCCGCTTCGAGCTGGTGAAGTACAACAGCGGGAACAGCGCCAGCGGCAGTTGCATCGCCAGCACCACCTGGCTCAACACCAGCAGGTCGGTGACACTGCTCGCCTCGCCGCGCACCCCGATGATGACGACGGCCGGGACGATCGCGATCGACCGCGTGATGATCCGCCGCACCCAGGGGCGCATCCGCCACCGCATGAACCCTTCCATCACCACCTGCCCGGCCAGCGTGCCCGTGATCGTGCTGCTCTGCCCGCTCGCGAGCAGCGCGATCGCGAATAGAGTGCTCGCCGCGGTCGCGCCCAGGAGCGGCGCGAGCGTCAGGTACGCGACGCGGATCCAGTCCGCGTCCTCGCCGAACGCGACCACTTCCCCGCTGGCGAGCGTCGCGCCCTCCCGGCCGTAGAACGTGGTCGCGGCCAGCACCAGGATGGCCGCGTTCACGAAGAACGCGAGCGACAGCGCCGCGACCGTGTCGATGGTGTTGAACTTGATCGCCCGGCGGATCGTCGATTCGTCCGTGCCGAGTTGCCGGGTGCGGACCAGCGCCGAATGCAGGTACAGGTTGTGCGGCATCACGGTCGCCCCGATGATGCCGATCGCCCCCACGATCATCCCCTCGCGGCGGAACCCCGGCGTGAGCATCGCCGAACCCATCTCCAGGAAGCTCGGCGTCGTTTGAGGTAGCACGAAGATTTCGATGAAGTAACAGCCCGCGATGGTGGCGACGAGCGTCGCGATGAGCGCCTCGATGAACCGCATCCCGAACCCTTGGAGAGCGAGGATCAGCAGCACGTCGAAGGCGGTGATGAGGACGGCCCAGAACAGCGGGATGCCGAACAGCAGGTTCAGCGCGACCGCGCTACCCAGCACTTCAGCCAGGTCGCACGCACCGATGGCGATCTCGCACGCCAGCCAGTTCGGCCACCGCGTCCACGCCGGAAGGTGGTCGCGGCACGCCCGCGCGAGGTCTTTTCCCGTGACGATGCCCAGGCGCGCCGAGCACACCTGCATGATGATCGCCATGAAGCTCGACAGCGCGACCACCCAGAGCAGATCGAACCGGTAGCTCGCCCCGGCCGCGAGGTCCGTGCCCCAGTTGCCGGGGTCCATGTACCCCACGCTGACGAGGAACGCCGGGCCGACGAAGGCGCGGTACTGCCGCCAGAAGCTCGCCGATTCGGGCGGCACCGGCACCGTGCTGTTCAGCCCTTCGAGGGACAAAGGTCCGCCCGCGCGCGCCGCCGGCTCACCCTCCGTCGCGTTCTCCGCACTCATCCCGACCTCCGCCACCTGTTTACACCGTAGCTCGCACTAATCGACTTAATTAGCCTACCCGAAATCGCGCGTCTCGTCCAGTAGAGTGCGCCCGGCGTGGCTTTCGAGCGGGGCGCAGATAAACTGACTTCTGACTCACAATCAGTGACGCCGTGAGGCGTTGAGCAAAACGTCCTGATGATCGGCAACGGCGGTCGCGAGCCGGTTGAGGAGCAGTGATGCCGCAAGGCGATCGGTGCAACGTCCTGGTGATCGGCAAGGGCGGGCGGGAACATGCGCTGGCGTGGCGGCTGAAGCAGTCGCCGCAGGCGGGCCAGGTGTTCTGCGCGCCGGGCAACGCCGGCACCGCCCGCGACGGCATCACCAACGTCGCCATCGAGTACACCGAAACGGAAAAGCTCTTCCGCTTCTGCGTCAAGGAACAGATCGACCTGGTCGTGATCGGGCCGGAAGACCCGCTCGCCGCCGGCTTGGCCGACTTCCTCCGCGGCAAGACGGGGATGGGCCAAGAGGTCACCGTCGGCGGAACGACGGGGACGTTCACCCTCGGGCTTAACGGCGAAGAAACGGCCCCGCTCCCGATCCCGGCGACGGCCGCGCGACTCCAGGCGGCGCTCAACGCCCTCCCGACCGTCACCGGGGTCGGCGGGTCCGCGACCGTCGTTCGGAAGAAGGCCGGGGTGTTCCACGTGATCTTCGGCGGCGCGCTCGCGGCGGGCAACATTCCGCTGCTCACGGCGACGGGGCCGGCGGAGGTGGGGCCGAAGCGGATGAAGGTGTTCGGGCCGTCGAGGGACGCGGCGCGGATCGAGTCGAGCAAGGTGTTCGCGAAGGAGCTGATGCGGCACGCCGACGTGCCGACGGCCGACTTCCGCGTGTTCGACCACCCGCAACCGGCGCGCGACTACATCGAGACCCGCGACTACCCGGTCGTCGTGAAGGCCGACGGACTGGCCGCGGGCAAGGGCGTGGTGGTGTGCAAGACCAACGCGGAAGCGAGCGCGGCCGTGCGGCGCATCATGACCGACGCCGAGTTCGGGGCGAAGGCCGGGCGCCGCGTGGTGGTGGAGAAGCGCCTCGACGGCGAGGAGGTGTCCGTTCTCGCGCTGGTGAGCGGGCGCACGTTCCTGCCGCTCCCCGCGTGCCAGGACCACAAGGCGGTGGGCGACGGCGACACCGGCCCGAACACCGGCGGCATGGGGACGTACTGCCCGGCCCCGGTCGCGACGCCCGAACTGATGAAGGAGTGGGAGCGGAGCGTCTTCTTCCCGATCATCCACTCGATGAAGCGCGGCCGGTTCCCGTTCCAGGGGATGCTGTTCGCCGGCATCATGCTGACGAACCAGGGGTCGCGGGTGCTGGAGTTCAACTGCCGGTTCGGCGACCCGGAAACACAAGTACTGATGATGCGCCTGAAGACGGACCTGCTCGACCTTCTGGAAGCGGTCGCGGACGAGCGCCTCCACGAATTCGAGAACCTCGAATGGGACGTGCGACCGTCGGTGTGTGTGGTGCTGTGTTCGGGCGGGTATCCGGGAAAGTACGACAGCGGGAAGATCATCGCGGGCATCGCGGAAGCGGACAAGCTGCCGGGCGTGAAGGTGTTCCACGCGGGGACGCGGCTCGACGAGTCGAACCGCGTGGTGACCGACGGCGGGCGGGTGCTGGGCGTGACGGCCCTGGGCGACACGCTGGCGGACGCGAAGGCCCGCGCGTACGAGGCGGTGAAGCTCATCAGCTTCCTCGGAATGCATTTCCGCACAGACATCGCGGACAAGGCGCTGAAGGTGAAGCCGCCGGTCGCGCCGGTTGAGGCACCGAAACTGCCGGCGCGGTTCC
>JAYUBA010000509.1:0-1922 GCA_043741075.1 Frigoriglobus sp. | reverse complement strand
GGTGCGATCGCACATAAATCAAAGGATCACCCGGTGACTCGGATGGGTGAAAACCGGGGCATCGAAGACTCTGCCCCGGCCACCCGTACAACGCCTTACTTCGCGAGTGCCCCGTTCGGCTGGAGCCGCGTCAGGTACGCGTGCCAGTCCTTCTCGAACGCCGCCAGGTCCTTCCCCACGAGTGCCGCGAACGCCGCCTTCGGGTCGCCGCCCCCGTTGACCGCCGCCAGGTACTTGTGGAACGCGTCGGTGCCGATCAGTCGGCGGTCGAACGTCAGGTAGTGGGCCAAGGCCCAGCACGTCAGGTACGCCCGGTCGGACGCGGCCTTCTGGTCGGCGTGCGACGCGAGGAACGCGTCGCGCCCGGTGACGAGCAGGTCGCCGAGCGGCACGAGCGGCACGCCATTTTTCGGGGGGGAACCTCCCGCAGGTTCCCCCCGCACCCCCCTCCCGTCCTTCCCCCTCAGCCAGTCCTTCGCGCGCTGCAACCGTTCCTTGTCCGGGTGGTCGGCCCGCAGTTCGCCGGCTTCGACCACGGCCGTCTCGAACACCTGCGCCAGCCCCTCGTTGAGCCACCGCGGCAACTCGCCGGTGCCCTTCCCCGCCCTCACGTCCTCGGCCTTGAGCGGCGGGTAGACGAACGTGGCGACGTAGGCGTGGAACGCCTCGTGGTACAAGAGCGCGAACAGGCGGGCGGTCGCCTCGTCGAACTTCACCCCGTTGTTCACATCGGCCAGGAACACGCGCTTCCGCTCGGCCACGATTGTCTTCGTGTGGCGGGCCAGTTCCTCGCCCTTGTACAGCTTCTTGACGTTCGCCTCGTAGCGGTCGAGGCCGGCGATCTGCTGGGCGTGGTAGACGCGGGCGGACTGGAGCTCGTCGCCCAGGCGCTTCAGTTCGGTACCGCACAGGATGCGGTTGCCGGCCGGGTCGTACACCGCGGGGTTCAGGAGCTTCGCCTCGTTGAGCGGGCCGAGCAGCGCCTTGTACTCGTCCGGGTCGGTGGCGAGCATAAGCAGCGTGGGCCGGCCGGACTTCAGCGTCGGCGGCAGGAAGCGGGCGAACGCGGTGTAGATCTGCTCCAGCCGCACGCCGGACCGGCGGGTGAGTTCCTCCGTGCCGGTGCAAACGAGGCTGAAGTGGTCGGAGTCGTACCGCCGCGCGCCGGCCGCCCGGCCCGGCCACTCGGCCGCGACCAGTTCCAAGGACTCCATCCGCTTCCGCTCGCCCTCGCCGCTCGGGTCCAGTTCCGACAGCTTCTCTTTGAGGGTCTCGCGATCCGCCTTCGAGAGCGGCTTGGTGCCCGCGATCTCGCTCTTGCTGAAGAAGCTGGTGAGCGTGACCGTGGGCCGCCCCGGTAGCCGCATGACGGTGCGGAACTCGACGCCGTCGGGCTGTTCCTTCAGGATCAGCCCTTGGAACCTCGCCCCGTTGTTGAGGGCGATTTCGTCGAACGACCAGTTCGACAGCCCGACCGGGGGCGGGGTCGGCTGCCCGCCCGCGACCGCGGCCAGGACAACGAACAGCGGTACGACGAGGACGCGGCGCATAACGGGTTCCGGCGCGGGCGGGTTGCGGCACCCGTTCATTGTGCGGTGGGAATTGTAGGATTGGAAGAGGGGAAGACGTTATGGCCGCGTCCGATCTGGTGGTGGCGTTCACCGGCGCGAGCGTGTCGCCCTACGGCGTGCGACTCGTGGAGGTGCTGCTCCGCGCCTGCCGCGACGTTCACCTGACCGTCAGCCCGGCGGCGGTGGGAGTGCTGGAAGCCGAAGCCGGGCGCACGGTGCGGCTCGCGGCGGCCGAATTCGACCCGTGCGCGCTGCTCGGCCCGGCCGCGGACGGACTCGACCTCGCGCGGCTCCACTACCACCACTTCCGCGACTTCCGCGCCGGCATCGCGAGCGGGTCGTTCCTCACGG
>JAYUBA010000508.1:0-6521 GCA_043741075.1 Frigoriglobus sp. | reverse complement strand
CTTCAAAACGGTACGCGGGCCGCGTGCCCCACGACGGAAGTGCGCTCAGTACAGCAGCGCCTGCAACCGGCGGCGGTAGTCGCCGGCCGGCTCGCTCTGCGGGCCGATCACCTCGAACACCTTCAGTATGAACTCGCGCACGGCGGTGCGGCCGAGCGCGCGGTCGTCGTCAGCGGCGGCCAGGAGCGCGTCCAGCGCCGCGGTGTAGTCGCCGCGGGCCGCGAGCACCTTCGCCAGCGCCACCTTCCCCTCGGCCGTGGCGACGGCCCGCGCGCCCGCGAGGTCGGCGGCGGCGTGCGGCACGGCGCGGAGGTGAACGACCGTGTGCAGTCGCTTGGCCTCCTCCGCGAAGTCGCCGAACTCGACGCCGGTGAGGAGCGGGGCGGCGTCCGCCTCGGCGCCGTCCGCGGCGAGCAGCACGCGGGCCAGCCCGACGCGCGCGGCCGGGTCGTCCGGGGCTTCGGCCAGCATCCCGCGGTACGCGCCGGCCGCCGCCGCCGGGTCGGTGCCCTCGAGCGCGAGCGCGCGGTCCAGCGGCGACGGTTCCACCGGCGCGGACGGGCCGACCGGGCCGAGGCTGTCGAGGAACTCGCGGAGTTGCTCCTCCGGCAGCACGCCGGTGAACTGGTCCGCGATCTTGCCGTCGCGGATGGCGAACACGGCCGGAATGCCCTCGACCTGGAACGACTGCGCCAGGTCCGGGCACTCGTCGGTGTTCACCTTGGCGAGCAGGAACCCGCCGTCCTTCTCCACCGCGAGCCGCTCGAGCATGGGCGCGAGCCGCCGGCACGGGCCGCACCACGGCGCCCAGAAGTCGATCACCACCGGCCGCGCGTGCGACCCGGCGACGACCACGTCCTGGAAGGTCTCCATCGTCACGTCAACGACCCACGGCGAATCGGCCACGGCGCGCCCTCCTGCGAGATGCCGTCAACCTACCGCCGCCGCCGCCGGTTTCCACCGCGATCCGCGCCCCGGACCCGCTCACGGTCGCGGGAGGGGCGGGGGGGGGGGAAGGACCGGCGGCGCGCCCGGCAGTTTGACCGGCGGGATCAGGTCCGACGCGCCCGGCTTCGGCGCGGGCGGTGCGGCACCCGCGCCCCTCTTCCCCGCCGGCACGCTGCCCGGTGTGGCGAGCCATGCCAGCCACTCTTCTTCGAGCGCGTCCACCGACGCGAACCCGTACACCGCCTGCGCCGCCTTCCCCCATGACTCGGTCGTGTTCTCCCGCGTCCCCAGGTGAAGGAACGCCAGCAGCCGCCGGTGGCCGTCGTCCCCACCAGTTTTGAACAACTCGCCGACGTTGGGGATGTCCTTCAGCACTGGCACACCGGTCTTCTGCTGTACCAGGAACCGGGCGACCGAGTGCCCCTGCGCGTACAAGATCGCGATGTCCCGCGGGTACTCGGTCATCGGCAGCAGCACCTTCAGCCGCACCCCGCGCCCCTGTTGCAGCAGTTCCCGCGCCCGCGTGTCGTGGGACGCCTGCTCGTCGTCCGTCTCGGAGAGCAGCGCGGCCCCCTCGTCCGCCCACCGCGGGAGCGGCTTGCCGAAGTGCGCGGCGAGGATCGCGTGCGTCACCTCGTGCGGAAGCGTGTTGTTCAGCGCGGTCAGGAAGTCGCCGCGCAGGTCGATCTCGGCCGTCTTCAGGGCGGGCTTCCCGTCCGCGTCCTTGTCGAACGTGAACGTGCTCGCGCCGCCGTTGCCGCCGAGACCTGGGGCGAAGCGGATCGCGCACGGCTTCGACCACCGGGGCAGTTCCTTGCCGAGCCACTTCTCGGCGAGCGCGCGCCGCTGGTGTTCCGCCTCCGCCGCGAGTGCGCGGGCCATCACCGGGGTCGGCGCGTACACGATGAAGTTCTGGCCCCGCGCGACCGCCCCCACCGGCGGCGCGCCGGGTCGCACGACCTCCGGGTCGGCCAGGGGCGGCCCGCCGGGCACCACCGGCGCAGCCGGTTCCGCGACCGACGGCGGAACCGGCGGAAGCGGCACGGGTCGGGGCTGTTCGCCCGACCAGCCGACCCCGAGGCACACCAAGACCGCCGCGGCGGTCGCCGTCAGCGTAGACACCTTGATCGTAGCCATACCGTTCATGACTCCTTTCGCTACCGCGACCGCCGGTGAGGCGACCGCTCCACCTTCGAGAAACCGGAACGCCACCGACGCCGCTTCGCGGGCCAGCGCGGGGGGAACCGCACCGGCCGTTCCGCACGCGCCCGCGACCAGCGCCGCGACCACGGTCGGGACCACCCCGCGCCGCTCGAGCCGCGTGCGGAGCAGCGCCTTCGCCCGGTCCAACCGGCGGCGCACGGTGCGCACGCTCCCGCCGAGTTCGGCCGCGGCCTGCGCGTGCGTGCGCCCGCCGATCAGACACAGCACGACCGGGTCGCGGAGGGCGTCCGGGAGTCGCGTCAGTTCGTCGTCCAGAACCGCCGCGAGTTCGGCGAGTTCGGGCGGCGGCGGTTCCTGCGATTCGGGCCGGCCGGCCGCGCGCTCGTGACCGACCCGGCGGCGCTCGGCGGAACTCATCTGCCGCGTGACCCGGCCCGCGACCCCGAGGAGCCAACTTCCGACCGCGGCGGGCGTGCGCACCGACCCGGCCCGGCAGGCGAGGATCAGGAACACGGCCTGGAACGCGTCGTCGGCCGACGCGGGCGCGAGGCGGCGGCACACGCGATACACCACCGGCCCGTGCCGGCGGACGAGTTCGGTGAAGGCGGCTTCGTCCCGACCGGCCGCGAACCGGGCGAGGAGATCGGCGTCGGGGGCGAGCGCCTCCGCGCGTGGGCAGAGTTTGTGGAGCGAAACGGGCATCCGTGGCCTCGTGCTGCGGGAAGCGGCGTCACCGTGATAGTGTCACGCCGGCACCGGACGCGGCCAACTATTTCGCCCGGCCCGAGCCGCGCGCGGCGGGGGGTGTCCCTGTCAATTTTGGCGAGCGGCACCCGTGAGGGTGCCGGTGCTCTCGGGCCACCGGCACCCTCACGCGTGCCGCTCGCCTGAAAACACCGGCAATGTGCTCTCGGGCCACCGGCACCCTCACGGGTGCCGCTCGCCTGAAAACACCGGCAATGCCCAAATCGACAGGAGCACTCCGCGGCGGGGAAAGCGCTTGACCGCTACCGAGTGCCGCCCGGAGAATGCGACGACGCGACGTTCCGAACCCCGACGCTAGGTGCTCTCCATGCTTGCCCAACTTTCGACCCGGTTCCGGTGCGGCTTCTTCCTCGCGCTCGTGGGTGTACTCGGCGCGACGCTCCCGGCGACCCCACCGGTCGCGGCCCGGGAGAAGAACGACAAACTGGCCGCGCCGATCGAGAAGGGCCAGCGGGTGTTCACCTGCGGGCACAGCTTCCACGTCTGGGTGCCGGGCATCATGACCGACCTCGCCAAGAAGGCCGAGATCGCCGGCCACACGCAACTCGGTGTGTCGTCCATCGGCGGCTCGCGCGTCATCCAGCACTGGGACATCGCCGACGAGAAGAACAAGGCGAAGGACGCACTCAAGACGGGCAAGGTGGACGTGCTGACGCTCTCGCCGATCTTCCTCCCCGACGACGGCATCGAGAAGTTCACCGACCTGGCGCGCGAACACAACAAGGACGTGCGCGTCTGCGTGCAGCCCATCTGGCTGCGCTGGGACGTGTACGAACCGACGACCAAGCGGCCGGAGAAGGTCGATCACAACGCCATCACGGCCGAGGAACTGCGCACGCGCCACGCGCCCCTGTTCAAAGCCATCGACGAGCACGTCCGCGGGCTGAACAAGAAGCAGGGCAAGACGGTGCTGTTCGTGGTGCCGGCCCCTCAAGCGGTGATCGCGCTGCGCGAGAAGATCATCGACGGGAAGGCACCGGGGCTGAAGTCGCAGGAGGACCTGTTCACCGACGCCCTCGGCCACGGAACGGCACCGCTGCAAGTGCTGGTCGCGTACTGCAACTACGCGGTGGTGTACCGGCGCAGCCCGGTCGGGTTGCCCGTGCCCAACGCGCTGAAGCCGGCGAAACTCGGCGACCAGGAGGAGAAGCTCAACCGCCTGCTGCAAGAACTGGCCTGGGACGCGGTGACGCAACACCCGCTGAGCGGCGTTCGCGTCGAACCGTAGCGGATGTTGCATACCGGCACACGGGCCGAACCCCGGCGCCCCGCGCGTGTCTTCTACCGAAGGAGGGCGGGACCGTGGAGTTCGAGGGCGAGTTCGAGACGCACGTCACCGTCCGCGCCGCGGAACCGGCCGACATCGACGCGCTGCGGGCGTGGGCCGACGGCCGGCGGCTCGCGTTCCACCACATCGTTCTCGATCGCGGCCGGACCCCGTCCCAGCCGATGGTCGGCCGGCGCGGGGGCGGGCGGCTGTCGGGCGAAACGGCCGCCGCCGCCGACCTGAGCCGCCGGCTGAGCGCCGCCGGGTTCACCGTCGCCCGCGTCAAGATCGAGGCCGCGCCGACGAACCGGGACGTGCCGGACTCGGACGCCGAGGCCGCGGGCCACCCCGGCCGCTACTTCGAGCACCACGTCAAACTGGCCCTCGACCCGGACGCGGACGTACCGGCCCTCGCCGCGCTGGCGGTCGAACACGCCGCGCACCTGTCCCGCAACGCCCGCCGCGTGCGCGGCGACGGGCGGCACGAGCGGTTCGTCACCCAGCGGTGCCACGGCGTCGGCCGGCGCGCCGCGCGCGCGCGCCTGGGCGCCCTCCTGGCCGCACTCGCGGCCGTCGGGCTCCCGGTCGTGAGCGTCGAGGAGGAGTTCGTCGTGTACGACAGCGACCCCGGCGTCGATGCCGGGTGGCTCGACCAAGGAGGTGGACCGTGACGAACCTGTGGAAACGGCTCCGCAACCGCCTGTTCGCCCACCCGCGCCGCCGGGCGCGGAACCGGTGACCGCCGCGCGTCCGGCCGCTCGGCCCGCCGCGCCCGCCCCCGCCGCCGCGCCCGCCGACCCGCCGTGGCTGCCGCTCACGTCGCGGTCGGCGGCCCCGGCTGACGGGGGCAGGCGGCCCCGGTTGTTCGATCCCGCCCTCAAGCACTTCGCGTCCGCGTTCCGGCCGGGCGACCCGGCGTTCGAGGCCCCCGGCGCCGGGCGGCGGTGGGCGGAACTGCGGTGCCGGATCACGGACCACGTCCTCCGCGCGAGCGCCGAGTCGGAGTGGGGCGACCGCCTCATCCTCCGGGGCAGCCGGCCGCTGAAGGCGTGGCTCGGCGACGCGGCGCGCGAACCGGGCGACCTGGACTGGGTGGTCGATCCCCCCGCCGTCGGGCCGGACGACGCGTGGGGTGCCGGACTGTGCGACGGGTTGGTCGCGGCCGTGTTCGCCCGGCCCGCTCCGGCCGGCATCGAACTCGACCGGAGCGGCGTCGCGATCGACGACATCTGGACCTACGAGCGGGCACGCGGCCGGCGGGTGGTGTTCCCGTGGCGGGCCGCCGGGCTGCCGGGCGGTGCGGTCCAGGTTGACGTGGTGTTCCACGAGACGCTCACCGAACCGGACCGTCGGATTCCGATACCGGCCGCGGACGGTGGCTGCGTTTCGCTCCGGGCGGCCGGGCGCGCTCAGTCGCTCGCGTGGAAACTGCTGTGGCTGGCGACCGACTCGTACCCACAGGGGAAGGATCTGTACGACGCCGTCCTGCTGGCCGAGCACGTCGTCGTGCCGCGGGCCGTTCTGGAGCAGACCTTCCGACGGGCCGTAGCGGGACCGATGCCCCTTACGGCGTCCGCTCTCGTCCGGGCGGGGACCGTGGACTGGGACAACTTCCGCTCCGAGTACCCGTGGGTCGGCGGAGGAGCGAGCGACTGGTTGACCCGACTCGCGCGCGCCCTCGAGCCGACGTTCGCTGAAAGCGGCGCGGCGGAGCGGTCCGGGGACGGCGTCACCGGCCCGCCGCCCGCACCGGACCCGGCGTGGCTGACGACGACGGTCGTCCTCCTCGCGCGGGGCATCGCCGCCGAGGACGCCTACGACCGGCTACCGATCCTGGCCGACGCGCTGCAGGACGCCGGGTGCGACGACGCGGACCTGCTGGACCACTGCCGGGCCGGCGGGCCGCACGCGCGCGGCTGCTGGGTGGTGGATCTCCTGCTGGAAAAGAGTTGACGGCGGAGGCCGAGCCGAACGAAACGGGCCGAGGGGTCGTAACCCCCGGCCCGCCCGAACACCTCAACCACCCGCGTCGCATACCGGCGGAGGAGACGGCGGCTCAACTCACCGGGCCTGAACTCACCGCCCGCAGCACGGCGGCGGCCGAACCGCGGGCGAACCGCTTCTGCACGCGGCGGGTCAGCGGGTATCCCAGACGGGCGAGGACGTGCGCCGGCCGGGAGAAGGCGAGGATGTCGTACCAAACGGAATCGTCGGCCCGGTCCCACTCGACCAGGAACCGCTCCTCGCCCGACTCGGCGTGACCCGGCAGGGTTCCGTAGGCGAACCCGAACCGGCGGACCGGCTCGGCGTCGTCCACGACGTACACGACGCGGCAGGCGTTGAGCCACCACAGGCCCAGGACGCGGGCGGTCACGGC
>JAYUBA010000507.1:0-6526 GCA_043741075.1 Frigoriglobus sp. | reverse complement strand
ACGCCGGGCCAACCCGCTGCTACAGCGACGGGGTGTGACCGACAGCGCCCTCACTTCCGGTGTCCTACTTCAGCGCGCCGGCGAGCCACGGCTTGATGTGGTGATCGGCCAAGTCCCGGCTGAACCGCCGCGCCGCCGGCCGGAGTATGTGGTGCCCGTCGGCGAAATCGTCTTCGCCGTAATCGGTCGGCGCGTCGAACACCGGGCAGCCCAGCTCGTCGGACAGCACCCGCGTGAACGCGGCCAGCGCCGCCCGCGACTCGGGCGTGTACCAACTGCGGAACACCGGCGATTCGGGCGCCAGGAAAAACCCGACCGCGATCCCGGCCGCGCGGCAGTCGGCGACCAGATCGCGGAGCGCACGCTCGGACAGTTCGCTCACCTGCACGTGACCGGCGGCGTACGCGAAGACCGACTCGACGACGGCCCGCTGTCGCTGCCGGAGTTCGTCCGACACCGTCTCGTGCCCGTACGGGCTGAACCCGTACCCGTCCAGCATGAGCCGGGTGGGATCGTCGGGCCTGGACGGCTGCCACCCCGGCGCGAGGTTATCGATCACCACCCACCGCAGCGCGTGCCACGAGTTGGCGCGGCTCAACGCCCACCGCCGGTAGAGGGGCGCCGGGTCGGCGAGGTACGGTCCCAACCGCCGCAGATCGGCCGCGCTCAGTCGGGGCGCGAACTCGGCGAACATGGCGTCGGCGGGGCCTGGGCGGGACAGCGTCGCCGGGAGCAGTTCGACCAGCACCGCCGCGGGCCGCACCCCGGCCGCGCGATACCGCTGGAGGTTCAGCCGGAAGTGGACCGGCCACGCCCCGCCTTGGCCCGCGTTGAACACCAGCGGCGAGCCGGGCGCGTCCGGCAACCCCATCGCCGACGGGTCGATCGCGTTCCTCGTCCGCGACGTGCCCAGCACCAGCACCAGCGGCCGGTCCGGGTGCGCCGTCTGATGTTCGGAGACCCGGAGCTGGCGGTACCCGTACTCCGGGTCACGCAGGTGCGGGAGGCTCGTTTCCACCGCGACCGCCAGGCCCAGGTGGGTGAGGAAGACGGCCGCCGCGCCCCACAGGAGCGCGCGGCGGGCGCTCCTTCGGCGGCGCGGCGGCACGGACCGCCGGACCGCCGGTTTCGCGGGAAGGAGTCGCGCGAGGGGTCGAAGTATCACGGCTCGCCTCCGATCGCAAAGAACGTCGTGGCGACGGCCGGGCCGAGCAGGCGCGGGGTCATCGGCGCTCCCCCACGGGCGGGCGGACCGACGCCAGCCACGGCCCGATGTGCCGCTCGACCAACTCCCGGCTGAACCGCCGCGCCGCCGGCCGGAGCATGTGGTGCCCGTCGGCGAAATCCTCTTCGGCGTAATCGGTCGGGGCCTCGAACACGGGGCACCCCAGCTCGTCCGACAGCACCCGCGTGAACGCGGCCAGGGTCGCCCGCGACGCGGGCGTGTACCAACTGCGGAAGGCCGGCGATTCGGGGGTCAGGAAGAACGCCACCGGGACGCCGGCCCCGCGGCACTCGGCGACCAGATCGCGGTACGCGCGGTCGGACAGGGGGCTGACGAACAGGTTGCCGTTGACCGCCGCGTACGTCTTCGCCGTCTCGGCCCGCTTCCGCGCGCGGTACTCGTCCGTCACCGTTTCGAACGGGTACGGCAGGAACCCGTCCGGGCGCGTGTGTTCCCGGAGGTAGTCGATGTGCTGCCACGAGCGCCACTTCGGTGCGAGGTACGCGAGCACTACCGGGCGCAGCGCGTGCAGCGAGTTGGCACGGCCCAGCGCCCACCGGCGGCGCAGGGCCGCCGGGTCGGCGAGGTACGGTTCCAGGTTCTTTAGGTCGGCGGCGGTCAGTTGCTGCTCCAGGTCGGCGAACAGGTAATCGGCCGGGCCGGGCACGACCAGCGTCGCCGGGAACAGCTCGACCAGGACGGCCGCGGGGCGCACGCCGGCGCCGCGGAACCGCCGCAGGTTCAGCGGCAGGTGGACCGGGCGCGTCCCGGAGAGGCCGGCGTTGAACACCAGCGGCGAACCGGCCTCGTCCGGGAACCCCATCGCCGAAGGATCGACCGCGTTCTGTGTGCGCGACGTTCCGATCACGAGCACGAGCGGCCGGTCGGGGTGCGCCCCTTGCAGGCCGGTGGCGCGGAACTGGCGGTACCCGTATTCCGGGTCGCGGACCTGTGGGAGAACCGTTTCCACCGCCGCCGCGAACCCCAACTGCGCGAGCACGAACCCCGCCGCGCCCCACAGGAGCGCGCGTCGCGCGCCGCGGTGCCGCCGCGGTGGCGCGGACCTTCGCCGGGCGACCCTGGCGGGGAACAGCGGTGCGAGAGGACGGACGATCACGGCTTCCCTCCGACCGCCAGGAACGTCGCGGCGACGGCCGGGCCGAGCCGCGCGGTGAACGCGCCCGCGCCCGCGCGCGACAGGTGGTGCCCGTCGGCCAAATCGCGTTCCTCCATCCAGTCGCGCGCGTTTATCACCGGCACGCCGAGTTCGGCGCTCAGGCCGCGCAGGTGTTTGCGGCCCGCGGCGTCCACGTCGGGCGGGTACCAGCCGCGGAACTCGGCCGACTCCGGCAGGTACAGGAACCCGACCGCGGTGCCGTGCGCGCGGGCGACGGCGACCGCTTCGCGGAGCGCGCGGTCGGCCGCCGGGTGGATCGCGTGCCCGGCCATCCAGTCGCGGACCGTCGGGCGGAAGTGTTCGGTCAGCCGCCGCCGGGCCGCGTCGTCGTCCGGGTTCATCCCCGGCAGCCACCCCCAGCCGTCCAGTTCGGCCCACGCCCCGTTGTGCCGACCCGGCCGCACCACCAGTTCGGGCGCGGCCTGCACCAGCAGCCGCGTGCGGTTCACGCGGAACACGTCGAGTCGGGCGGCGCGCATCGCCCGCTCCGTGCCGGCGGGGTCGGGGAAGTAGTCGCGGACGACGGCGCGGTCGTCCCACCGCAGCCGCCGGGCATCGACCCGCGCCGGTTCGCTATGCGGGCCGTCCTCGCGGAGCATCGGCGGCCAGTATTCGAGCAGCACTGCCGCGGGGCGCGCGCCGTCGGCGAGCGCGCGGCGCAGCGTCATCAGTTGCATGATCGGCCCGGACCCGACGAGGGACATGTTGAACAGCAGCGGGTCGCGGGCGGTGCCCGGCCGCGCGGCTTCCCACGCGTCCGGTTTCACGCCCATCGCCGCCCGCGAACTTCCGACGACCAGCACGAGCGGCCGGCCGGGGTGTTCCGCGACCCGCGCGCGGAGGCTCGCCGCGCGGCGCCCGTACTCCGGGTCGCGTAGTCGCGGCCACGCCACGTCGAGCACGAACGCGACCGCGGCGTGAAGGAAGAGGGCTGCCGCCGCGAACGCGAAGACCGTGTTGCGCGCCCGCCGGCGGGCGCGCGGCCGGGCGGGGGCCGTGGTCGGCGGCGCGGTCACCACGGTGACGGTCGCGATCGTCCGCGTGTCGATTCGGCTGCGTTCGGCGGTCGTGTGGTCGTGCGTCACGGCGCGATCCTCCCGGCGCGGGCGCGGAGGAACGGGAGAATCATCTCGGCCGTCAGGCGGTCGGTGAACCGCTCCGCCCCGCCGCGGAGCAGGTGGTGGCTGTCAAGGAACTCGCCGTCGGCCGCCCACCCGCGGGCGTCGGTGACCGGGCAGCCGAACTCGGCGGTCAGGCCGGCGAGGAAGGCGGCCAGCTTCGCCTCCGCCTCCGGCGGGTACATCGCGCGGAACTCCGTCGCCTCCGGCAGCAGCACCAGCGCGACCGGGATGCCTTCGGCGCGGCACACCGCGAGCGTGTCGCGGAGCGCCGCGGCGGCCGGGCCGGCGGGCAGGTCGTAGCGGAGGACGGCGCGGTACTCGCGGTCGGCCTGGGCGACGCCCCGCGCCCGCTCCTCGTCGGTCACCGCGGTCACAACGGTCGGGTTCCACCCGTTGGCGTCGGTCGCCCGCCCGCACTCGCACCGCAGATTCCAGGGGAGCGCTTCGGGGTAAATCCGGCCGATCAACTTGAACCGGTGCGCGGTGACCGGGAGTAGTGCCGCCTCGGCCCACTGCCGCCGCATGCGGCCGGCGGGGACGCCGTACCGCGCCGCGACTTCGAGTTCGGCGCGGGTGAGCGCGTCGCCGGTCACGAACCGGGCTTCGAGCGGGCCGTCGGGCAGGTCGGCGAGCAGCGGCGGGAGGATTTCGAGGACGAGCAGGTCCGGGCGGTGGCCGTCGGCGAGGAGGCGGGGCACGTACAGCCGGTGCGCGATCGGCCCGGCGCCGGGCACGCCGAAGTTAAACGCGACCGCCGGCGTGCCCGCGTCCGCGGCGGCCCGCTGGGTGCGGCCGGCGTCGAACGCGAACCCCGTTCGCGACGTGCCGAGCAGGACCACGCGCGCCGCGCCGGGCGGGGCCGCGCGTTCGAGCCACCGCAGCCGCCGCTCCTTGTCCGCGTACACCGGGTCGGCGACCAAGCGGGTGACCGCCGACGCGCCCGACAGCAGCGCTTGCACCGCGACGAACGCTAGCGCCGCAGCGCCTATGGCGAGTGCGGCCCCGCGTCGGGCCGCGCCGCGGACCGGCGGACCGGCCCGCGGCCGAGGCGTCAGGAGCCGGACGGCCCGGCCGAGCGCTCGCGTGGTCACACCGTCCGTCACGCCGTCACCTCAATACCCAATCGGGTTGATTCGTTCCTCTTGCCTTTGACCTCCCCCCTTGAGGGGGAGGTCGCCGCGTCGCTTTGGACGCGGGGGGGGGTAACGCGACCCCGCTCGTGTCGCTCCCCCCCACCGGCTCGCAAAGCTTCGCCACCTCCCCCTCAAGGGGGGAGGTCAAGAACTCCGATTCCGGGTCAAAACTGGAAGTAGATGAACGTGGTGCCGTTGTCCGGGGCGAGGACCAGCGCGGCGCACAGGCACAGCGCGTACCCGGTGCCCAGCACCGGGGCCGGCAGCCGCGGGTACACCTTCCCCCACACGCCCGACCGCACCAGCCACTGGCACCCGAACAGCAGGATGACCGTACACCACAGGCTGCTGTTGTGCAGCGGCACGGTCGCCCCGCGCTGGATGTGGAACAGCTTCCCGAAGATCGCGAGCGCTTTGCTCAGTTCCGGCTGGAACAGCACCCAGCACAGGCTCACGCAGAAGAACGTGAACAGGATGCGCACGCCGGTTCCGAACGCGGTTTCTAGAAGCGCCGTTAAGCGCGGTTTGTCTTCGCAGTAGTCCTTGAACTGCTTGTGGCCGACGAGCATGAGGCCGTGCGCCAGGCCCCACAGGATGTAGCCCCACGCGGCCCCGTGCCACAGCCCGCCGATCACCATCGTGATGAGCAGGTTGCGGTAGTTGAACCACCGCGACCCGCGGCTGCCGCCCAGCGGGATGAACACGTAGTCGCGCAGCCACGTCGAGAGCGAGATGTGCCACCGCCGCCAGAAGTCGGTCACGTTCGCCGCCAGGTACGGCATGTTGAAGTTGGTCGTCAGCTTGTAGCCGAGCAGGTGCGCCGCCCCGAGCGCCATGTCCGAGTAGCCGGAGAAGTCGCAGTAGATGCGGACCGCGTAGGCCAGCACCGCGAACCACACGGCCACCGAGTTGTAGTGCTCCGGGTCTTTGAACACCGGGTCGCAGAACAGCGCCATGCGGTCGGCGATGGCCATCTTCTTGAACGCGCCGATCAGGAACAGTTGCACCCCCACCTGCACCCGCAGCCAGTTCCACCGCTTCGCGCGGCGGGTCTGTTTCAGGAAGTCGCCGGCGCGGACGATCGGCCCGGCGACCAGGTGCGGGAAGAACAGGATGAACAGCAGGAAGCGCGGCAGGCTCTTTTCCGCCTCGATCTTCCGCCGGAACACGTCCACCGCGTAGCTGATCGCCTCGAACGTGTAGAACGAGATGCCGAACGGGATGAAGATCGCCAGCGGGTTGAGCTTCTCGTACCCCGGCTCCATGCCGACCTTCCGCATCCCGTCGAACAGCTCGTTCAGGAAGAACCCGCGGTACTTGAAGTAGCACAGGATGCCCAGATTCATGCCGATGCTGGTGAACAGGATGAGCCGGCGGAACCCCTGCCGCTTGGACGCGCCCATGACGCGGGCGAACAGGTAGTCGGCGACCGTGGTGCCGGCGACGAGGAACGCGAGTTCGTAACTCCACGCCGCGTAGAAGTGGAAGCTGGCGACCACCAGCACCCAGATGCGGGCCATCTGCCAGCGGCGCGGGATGAGCCAGTACACCGCCATGACGACGGCGAAGAACGCGAGGAACGCCTGGGTGTGGAAGAACGGGGCCGGCAACAGGTTGTGCAGTTGCTGGAAGTAGTACGGGGCCGCGTCGTGGGCGGCCTTGGCGGTCGCCGCCGCGACCATTTCGGCGTCCTTGGCGGCGTCGGCGAGCAGCAGGAGTGACATTGCCAACCGTCCCTGGTTGCGGCACGCGGGGCGCGGCAGTGCGCGCTGCGGGTGGGGACTATAGCGGGGCGGGGGAAAACCGGTCAATGCCGGGTTCGGGGCGAAGAAACCTAACCCCCCGCCCCCCTTCCCTAAGAAGGAAGGGG
>JAYUBA010000506.1:0-1925 GCA_043741075.1 Frigoriglobus sp. | reverse complement strand
GCGCGGCGACCGGCCGGTGCGCGTGGAGGTGAGCGGGAACGTGCAGTCCGCGCCCGCCGGCGACGCGCCGGTCGCGGTGTCCGACCTCGTTCCCGGGCTGCTCGACGGCTTCACGGAGGCCGCCCGGCTGAGGCGCCGCGTGTCGAACCCGCGCCACCGCCCCGACGGCACCTGACATTCGCACAGTTCCCGCGCCGCCGCGCTTGCAACCGCGCCCGCCGCTCTTTAGAATCCGCCTGAACTCACCAAACCGTGGCCCTCCGGCGCTGCCGGCTAGTGGCAAGAATCATCCCTACTCTTTTACGGGTAACGCCTGTGAACACAACATGCCCGAACTGCGGGGCGGTATACAACGTGGCCGCGAAGGACATCGGCCGGAAGCTGAAGTGCAAAAAGTGCAGCACCGCGCTGACGGTCACCGAGGCCGGGCTGGAGGTGGACGGCGGCACGGGGTCGAAGACATCACCGGTGCCGGCCATGATCGACGATGACGAGGGCGACGACGCGCCGCTCGTCAAGAAGAAGGGCAAGTACGAGCGCGGCCTCGGCGGTAACCCGCTCGCCGCCGTCGGCGGCATCCCGACCGTCCTGTTCGGGTTCGGCGTGTTCCTGGTGGTCGTCTTCACCTCGCTCCCCATCATCGGCATCGCCGGCACCGACCGGGCCACCGCCTACGTGGACAAGCTCAACAACGAGCTGAAAGTCAAAAAGGACGCCCTCACCCCCAAGGGCAAGAAGCCGAACGACTGGACCGAGGCCGACCGGAAGGCGATCACCGACGGCAGCGAGAAGCTCGACGAGGAGTACTCGAAAAAGCTCAAGGACGCGGCGCTCGACGCGGAGAGCACGAAGATCGCCAACCGGCGCGACGTGTGGATGGAGCGGTACGGGCTGATGTTCGGCTTCATCTTCGTCTCGTTCGGGTGCATCGGCTACCTGCGCACGGAACAGCCGGCCGTGCTGAAATACGTCGCCGGGATCATTCTCGTCTTCATGATGATGGTCATGTTCGGCACGTTCGGCGTCGCCGGTTGCGCCGGCCGAAACCCGCTCGGCTGACGCACGCAACTTCACACCGGCGCGGGCGGTTCGTACTCTGACTGGGTACGAATCGCCCGCGCCGCCGCACTTCGCGCCGGCGCCTCCCGCGCACACGTCCGCACGCACCGCCATGCCCGACACCGCCGACCCGCTCGCCCCCAAGTACAAGCGCGTCCTGCTCAAGCTCAGCGGAGAGGCGCTGGGCTTCGGCGGGGGCAAGCTCGGCATCGACCTCGACGAGACCGAGGCCATCGCCCACCAACTGTCGCGGCTCGTGTCCCGCGGCGTGCAACTGGCGATCGTCGTCGGCGGCGGGAACCTGCTCCGCGGCACGCAGTTCGCCGGCGGCGACAAGCGGATGAAGCCCGCGACCGCCGACTACATGGGCATGCTCGCCACCGTCATGAACGGCCTCGCCCTTCAAGATACCCTCGAAGCGCTGGGGGTGGAAACTCGGTTGCAGAGCGCCGTGCGGATGGAGACGGTGGCCGAACCGTATATCCGCCGCCGGGCGCTGCGGCACCTGGAGAAGGGCCGCATCGTGATCCTCGCCGGCGGCACCGGCAACCCGTTCGTCACCACCGATACCGCCGCCGCGCTCCGCGGCACCGAACTGCACGCCGACGTACTCCTCAAGGCCACCAAGGTGGACGGGGTGTACAACGTCGATCCGAAGAAGAACCAGTACGCGGAGAAGTTCGACCGCCTCACGTTCGACCAGGTGATTCAGAAGCAACTGGGCGTGATGGACATCGGCGCGTTCGAGATGTGCCGGCTGGCGAAGCTCCCGATCCTGGTGTTCGACTACAAGCAGGACGGCGCGATCGAGAAGGCCATTGCCGGCCACCCGATTGGCACCGTGGTCAGCGGGTAGCGGGCGAAGG
>JAYUBA010000505.1:0-6530 GCA_043741075.1 Frigoriglobus sp. | reverse complement strand
GTCGATCTGGTGCTGGGGAAGGGATGATGTGCCCGCCGCCGGTGTCGGCTGCCCCAGCGGCCCGCGACTGGTGGCGAACCTCAGTCGGCCTGCTCCTGCCGGAGTTCGGCCAGTTCCTGCCGGAGGCGGTCGCGGAGTAGGCCGGCCGCCTCAACCAGGGCCTCCAGCACGACCTCCAGGTCCGGGCCGGCCTGGAGCGGGCGGGCGGCGTCGAGTAGGGCCGCGAGGAACCGGTCTCGAAGTTCCTCGCCTTGGGACGACAGCGGCATGGTTCCCTCCGCGTGAGGCAGGGTTACGAAGCGGCGGGCGACTTACCGATCCTACCGCGAATGGGTTTGGGCGGTCTCTCGGTTCCGTTGCCGATTCTCCTGCGCCGGCGTTCTATCCCTCTATAACCGGGTCAGTTGACTGAAGTAGGTAAAGAAGAACTGATATAGAGGAATCGGACGCCGGCGCAGGAGAATCGGCAACGGAGAACACCACATCCCAACGACGATACTTCGGCCGTCACCGCCCGCGTCCGGTTCCCATTGCGTGCTTGGCCCGCAGACGGTCAAATGCCGGGCCGTTACCGCTTCCCGGTCCAGAGGGCAACCGCGTGATAAGCCGCCGCACGTTCATCCGCCGGGCGGTCCAGTCCGGGTTCGGGCTGGCCGGGGCCGCCGGCCTCGCCGCCGGGTACGGGTTCTGGGAGGCCGCCCACATCCGGGTCGCCCGCCACACCGTCCCGGTCCCGAACCTGCCCTCTGCGTTCTCCGGCCAGACGGTCGCCGTCCTGGCCGACCTGCACCACGGCCCGTTCGTGAGCATCGAGTTCATCCGCGACGCGGTGCGGCTGACCAACGCACTCGCCCCCGGACTGGTCGCCCTGGTCGGCGACGACGCCCACAAGGGCGACGACGCCCACAAACAACTGCCGCCGTGCCTGGAGGCGCTGTCCGCCCTGTCCGCGCCGCTGGGCGCGTTCGCGGTGCCGGGCAACCACGACATGCAGCGCGGAGAGGGCCGTGTACCGGGAACTGGTCGCCGCGACCCCGCTCACCGACCTGACCAACCGCAACCGCCCGGTGGCGCTCGGCGGCGACCGTCTGTGGCTCGCCGGCGTGGACGATCTGTGGTGGGGGAAGCCGAACCTCGACCGCGCTCTCGACGGCGTGCCGCCCGGTGCGGCGGTGGTCCTTCTGTCGCACAACCCGGACTTTGCCGAGAACCGGCCCGACATCCGTGTCGGACTGGTCCTGAGCGGGCACACGCACGGCGGGCAGGTGTACCTGCGCCGGCTGGGATCGTCGTGGCTGCCGTCGAAGTACGGCGCGAAGTACCGGCACGGGCTGGTGCGCGGGCCGGCGTCGGCGGTGTTCGTGTCGCGCGGGCTGGGCGAGGCGGGCGTGCCGCTGCGGATCCATGCCCCGCCGGAGGTGTGCCTGCTCACGTTGGCGGCGGGTTGACCCGCGAACGAAAGCGTCTGGCATCGGGTGACGGCGCGCCGGAAGCACGCGTGCGGGTGGGGCTACCGCGATCAACCGTCGAGGGCGTTTCGCGCGAAGGAGGGAACCGGAATGCCCTTCGATGAAGCACTGGCCGACCGCGTTCGGCACCTCCTCGCCCGCCGCAAGAGCGTCGAGGAGAAGAAGATGTTCGGCGGTCTCGGCTTCCTGCTGAACGGAAACCTGCTCGTCGGGGTCCGGAAGGACTCCCTCCTGGTCCGGCTCGGCCCCGACCAGAGCGACGAGGCGCTGCGCGAGGATCACGTCAGCGAGTTCCGCATCACGGGGCGGGGTGCCATGAAAGGGTGGGTCGTGATCGCTCTGGCGGGTGTCGAAGGTGACGCACAGTTGAAGGACGGGATCGGGCGGGCGGTGAAGTTCGTGAACGCTCTGCCGACCAGGTAGAATGCCGGCCCGCCTCTTGCGGAACTCTTCGAGGACCTCCCGTGAAAGCATCGCTCGCCCTCCTGCTCGCGGCGCTCACGGCCGGCTGCTCGCCCGCACCCCACAAGCCGCTGGTCCGCCCCCAGTCGGTGCTGCTGATCCGCCACGCCGAGAAGCCGGCCGATGTGTCCGACATCCACCTCAGCCCAGAAGGGAAGAAGCGGGCGGAAGCCATTCTCGAACTGTTCCAGAAGACCGCCGCCCGCCCCGATCCGTTCCCGACGCCGGACTTCATCTTCGCCACGAAGGCATCGAAGCACAGCAACCGCCCGGTGGAGACCGTCACGCCCCTGGCGAAGGCACTGAAGTTGGAGGTCAACGCGGGGTACGCGAATGACGACTACCCCAAGCTGGCCGAGGAGCTTTACACCAACCCGAAGTACGAGGGGAAGACGGTGCTGGTCTGCTGGCACCACGGGAACCTCCCAGAACTGGCGGTCGCCCTCGGTGCCGCCGGCGTGCCGGACAAGTGGAAGGACGCGGTATTCGACCGGGTGTGGGTGGTGACCTTCGATGAGAAGGCGAAGGCCAGGCCCCTCACGAAGCGCCCCCAGGGGCTGACGCCCGGCGATCCGCAGGAGTGAGCGTCGGCGGTTCCGGTGAACGCGGCGGTGTTGAGGGTGCGCCCGGCCGACGCCTTGTGCGGCTTGGCAAGTGTGGTAGCATCGGGCGCTCAAGCACCCCAGGGGAACCACCATGTCGCGTTTGATGCTGTGCGGGGTCGTGGGGTGGCTCGTGCTGGGTCCGGCCGCGCCGGTCCGGGCCGACGACGCCGAGGATAGGGCGGTCGCGTTCGTGGAGGGACTGGGCGGGACGGTCACCCGCGACGGGAAGCGGGCGGGCAAGCCCGTCACCGAGATGGACCTGAGCGGCACGGCGGTGACGGACGCGGAGTTAAAGGGACTGGCCGCCCTCAAGAGCCTCGACGACCCCGACCAAGATCGCGTAGGCGAACGTGAAGAGTCCATGCTCGGCCACCAGCGTGTCGTCGAGGTGCCGGATGAGGTCGGCGAGCTTGGCGGACACGGGCGTTCGCGTCACTTCGCGAGTGACCGGGGCGGTGGCCGGGCCGTTCTCGTTGTCGGCGCTCATGGCGGTTCTCCTTTCGGCTGTGGCGGGGTGGTCTTCCGGGCGGTCGGATGCCTCGGCACGCGCCCGGAGGGCGGCAAGTGCCGCAGCGAGGACCGCAGGCAGAGGAACACGGGCGGGGCGGTGTTTGCGGCACGCCTGCGGGCAAGAACGCAGCGGTTGCAGGCACAGTTGAGCCGAGCCAAGTGTGCGGAGTGGCCGCAATTTTCGCAGAATCGCGTGGTCGCGAAATTCATCCGGTGGCACCAAGAACACGAGCGCGAGATGAGCATGGTCGGACCCTCCTACGGGGAGCCGGGCCGGGTTCGCACCCAGCCCGGCGGTTCTCGCCACTCACACGGCCAATGTCAACCGGCACGCCGCATTCATGATTCCGTGCAACGCCTGTGTCCGGCGTGGAAGAACCTGGATGTCCCACCCTTCGCCGACTCCGTGATCGCATTAAACAGCCGCCACGCGGTCTTGCCGTCGCGGAACTCCGGGTGCCGTGGTGCCCGCCATTCCGACAACGCGAGCGGGAGCTTCGTGACCGGCAGCACGCGGGCATCGAGCATCTGAACGAGCAGGTCGTGAGCCGCCGCGTCACTCAGTTCGTGTTGCTTGTAGCGGGCGAAGCGGAGTTCCTGCGAACGTCGCAAGTCGCCGAGCCGACCGACCGCCCCGACGATCAGTTGGGGCAGGTCGCGAGCGATGTGGACGGTGTGTTTGCGAGCCAGCTTGATCTCACCGCTGAACGATAAATTGTCGCACACGAACACCGTGGCCCCGATCACCAGCCCGTCGGGGTAAGTCCGGTCGTGCGAATTGCGGACGCCGAGTGTAAGCTCGAAATCGCCAGGGTCGGTCCCGTCCGACACCTTCAGCAGACTGAAGAGCCGGTTCCCGTCGCGGCCCAGCCCGTGGGACTCGTGGGTGACGCGCAGCCCGGCCCGTTCGAGGGCGGCCTGAACGCCGTCGAGCAGGGTGGTGTGCGGGATGGGAAACCATGAGCGGGTACGGCCCGGGGTCGTGACGCGGGCCACCTCGTCGCGGGTGGCGGTCATGGTCGGCTCCTCCGAGTTTAGGGGCGGCGGGCGAACTTCTTCCCTCCGAAAGAAGTATAGCGCGCTGGGCGAAGCCGTCAAACTCGGTAGGTCGGATTCGCCGTCGGGGTCACGCCCGCGTTGACGACCGCTCACGCCGGGCGTAAAGTCCGGAACCGCCCACAAGAGAACCGTCATGCCTGAAGCCCCTGCCCCAGCCGCGCTCGCCGACGCCCTCCGCGAGGCGATCCGCGCGAGCGGACTGAGCTACAACCGACTGGCCGCCCTGGCGCGGTCCGGGTCGGGGACGATCACGAACTTCATGGTCGGTCGGCGGGACATGACGCTGGCGGTTGCGAGTCGGCTGTGTCTGGTGTTGGGGTTCGGGCTGACGCGGGTCGGCCCGGCGCTGACCGAACCCCTCACCGCCCCACCGAAGAGCAACCGGAAGAGGCCGAAGAACCGCCCGCTGCCGGCGTCGGCGGTGAATCGGGGCCAGGGGCGGCGCGTGGACCTGGAGACGAAGGAAGAGCCGATCCCGAACGGACCGGGGCTGACGGGCGGAAGCGGAACCGGGAATACCGACGCGGCACTCCGGGCGGGTGACTCATCATCAACAGGTAGATCGGCGGGGGGCCGGCGCAAGCGGAAGAAAGCCTGACGCCTTGCCGGTGTCTCAGTTGCGGTCGGCTGTGCCGACTTTAGGAAGTGGTTGCGGCGTTGAACTGGTCGGCCAACGCCCGGAAGGCGGCCGGCCGGTCCGGCCCGACCCCTGTGAACCCTGCACAAGTCACCCGGACACAACCCGGTCGCCTGTCAACGAACACGGGGCCGTCGAGCCAGGAGACGATTTCGGGAACCTCGACCTCCCGGTGGGAAACTGCGGGGAACGCCCTGCCTTCGTGCCGCTTGTTCCGTGGCTGGTCGCTCATGGGTACCGACGCGCTCCGGGCGGAACTGGAAGCCGTCGGGTTTGAGGTCGTCGAAACGGACATCTGGGAGTTCGGCCAGCGACACCTCTGTCGCCGGACTGCTTGGCGACGAGCAGGTGGGCGGGGATGTTGCTGGCTTCGTTGGCCCATGCCCAGAGCCAAGTGCCGGTCGCTTCGGACTCGGTGCCGAGCAGTTGGGCCTGCCAATGGTGCTGGTTGCCAAAGGAGAGCAGGCCGGTGGTAAGGTCGAAGTGCCAGTCCCGCTCTCCAATCAGGTCACTGAAATGGAGTTGCCGATCCAATGAACTTGGGACGGAGCGAAAGGTTTGAGATGGCACGGCATCTAGCACTACAGCGCGGGTTTAGAGAACGGATTTATGCCGCTGATTCTTGTGGGACTTGGTGGCCTGTTGGTTCCGACGTTGGTGATAGCGGATCACGTGCCCGACCTGCGGCAGGTCCGCTCTCTCCGGTTCCACGCGACCCGATGGAACCCGAGTCCGTTTGAAGACACCTACGGCGAGTGGCCGCCCTCTCCCTGGCGGCTCCTGCGGGCACTCACGGCCCGGTGGTTTCAGTACATCCGCGAAACCGACGAACACGATGAGGGTGTCCGGAACGGACTGCTCAACAAGCTGGCCCGCGAGCTTCCGGACTTCGTGCTCCCGAGGGCGACTTGGCCCGGTCCGGCCATCCGGCAGTACCACCCGCTCGACCTCGGGAAGAAATACGAGGCCGATTACAGCTACAGGACGGTCGGCACGACGCTGATCCAGGACCAGTATCGGGCCGTCCCGCCCCACGACCCCGTTCTGTGGGTGTGGAAGAAAGTCGAGTTGACTGCCGCAGAGTCGGATCTGCTGAAGCAGTTACTGAGGCGGGTGCTTTACTTCGGGCGGGCGGAGAGCCACTGTCGGTTCCGCGTCCTTGACGGCGAACCGCCCATGCCGAACTGCCAGCTGTCGGCAACCGCGAGCACCGGCAATCCCGTCCTCGCGGCGACACCCGGAACGGACCTGAACTTCGAGTCTCTCCTGGCGATCACCGACAGCGGGACGCTGAAGGCCCGACGCATACCGGCGGGCACGGCGTGGTTCCACGCCGCGATCCCGCCCCGGCCCGCCGCGAAGCCGATTCGCCCCGTCCGTCGGCGGCACCCCGACGACCTCCGTGTTCTCCAGTTCGCGGTCCGGGGCCGGGTGTACCCGCCACAGGTCCACTGGGTGAACTTGACTGAGGGGTTGCGTGATCGGGTCATCCGGGAACGCTGCTGCAAGTTGACCGGCCGCCCCGAAGCTCGTTACGCCGACCTGAACCCGGCCCAGCGTGACGACCTCCACCTGATCCGGGGTCTCCACGGCGATGGCGGGCGGGTGGAAAGTCACGCGACAACCTTCTTCGCCCTCGTTCCTGACACCCACGGGCATCCGACCCGACTGCTGTGCTGGCGGGCTTCGCCGTTCACGGACGACGAGATCGACGCCTTCTTGGCCGCCGCGGAGTACCCGATTCGGTGGGAGCACGGGAGCGAGGACTGGCAGGTTCGCGTGGTGCCG
>JAYUBA010000504.1:0-1926 GCA_043741075.1 Frigoriglobus sp. | reverse complement strand
CTCCGCGTTAGCGCGGCCCTTCAGGCCGCCGGGGCGCGTCGCCACAACCCCAGCCCTTCGGGCTGGGCTGAGGGAGTACGGTCCTTCGGACCTGCCGGATCACGCCGGGTGCGACCGCGCCGACATCCCCGACCACTGCCGCGGGTGAGGGGTCTTCTCTTCGCCCCGCACATCAAACGAAGACGGCCGGGGGTTCACCCCGGCCGCTCGCTTCGATCACACTCGTCACCCCGCACTCACTTCTGCGACTTCACGAACTCCAGCACGTCCTTCGGGTGCTTGTTCACGTCCACCTTCTCGTAAATCTTGGCGATCTTCCCCTCCTTGTCCACCACGAACGTCATCCGCTTCGGGGTCGTCGCGCCGGCCTTGCTGAGGATGCCCAGTTCCTTCATCAACTTCTGCTCGGTGTCGGCCAGCAGCGCCATCGGCAGCTTCTCCTTGTCGATGAACTCCTGCTGCTTCTCCACGGTGTCGCCGCTCGCGCCGAGCAGCACCACGTCCTTCGGGAAGTCTTCGGCCTTCATCAGGTCGCGGAACCCGCACGACTCGACCGTGCAGCCCTTGGTCAGTGCCTTCGGGTAGAAGAAGATCACCACCACCTTGCCCTTCAGGTCGGCGATGGAGATCGTTTTGGCGTCCTTCTTCACCTTGTCGATCTGGGCGGCGGCCAGCGCAACGTCGGGGAACTTGTCCCCTACCTTCACGTTCAACTTGGTGTCGTCGGCGGGCGCGGCGGACGACGCCAGCACACAGGCGACCGCCGCGAGGGCGGCGAGGGCAGCGAAACGCAGCATGGCAGAACTCCGGGAGTGGCAACGGGCGGGAGGGCGGGAGCCGGCGGCGGGCGAAACGGGTCCGCCGCCGGCATTGTCGAACCCGGCGTGTCCGGCGGCAAGTGGGCGGGGCGCGGGATTTTCGCCGGCCGGCGTTGACGACGTTGGGACCGCGGGTTAAGAGTTAGGTGTTAAGGATTCTTCCGGTCGGGCCGTCCGCGGGGGTCGCGGCGCCGAACCGGAACCGGTACACGCGTCGGGGCGGGCGAGTTGCCTCGCTCCCGCACGCGGCGCGACCCGGCCACCCGGAATCAAGGTACCCACAAGGAGTCACGGCAATCCCACCTTTCGACCGCAGCAACGCCCCCCGCGGCCCGACCGGCCCGCGCATGAACGACGCCATCCGCATCACCCCGATCCGACTCATCGGCGCCGAGGGCGAGCCGCTCGGCATCGTCCCCACCGCCCAGGCCATGGAGATGGCCCGCGAGGCCGGCATGGATCTCGTCGAGGTGGCCGACAAGGAACGGCCGCCGGTGTGCAAGATCATGGACTTCGGCAAGTTCAAGTACTCCCAGTCCAAGAAGACGCACCAGAAGACGCACCAGCAGAAGTTGAAGGAGATCCGCGTCCGCCCGAAGACCGGCGACCACGACATCCAGACCAAGATCAACCAGGCCCGGCAGTTCCTCGAGCACAACGACAAGGTGCAGGTGAACGTCCTGTTCCGCGGGCGCGAGATGCAGCACATCGAGGAAGGCCAGCGGGTGATGAACCAGGTGCTCGAGGCTCTGGTGAACGACTGCAAACTGGAGATGCCGGCGAAGATGGAAGGCAAGCGGATGGTGGCGCTGCTCGCGCCCAAGCCCGGACCGGGCGAGAAGGGCGGCGGGTCGAACCAGTCGCAGCCGAGGCCCAAACCGAAGCCGAAGCTCGCGGTGGTCCCCGCTCCGGCCGGTGCCGCCGCGGCCCCCGCCCCAGGCGCTCCGAGCGCTCAGGCGCCGAAGCCCGCGCCGCAGGCACAGCCGGCCGCCGTGCCGCAGGCACAGCCGGCCGCGAAGCCGCCGGCGCCCGCAGCGAAGCCGCCGCAGGCCCCGCAAGGGTGAAGTTGGTCTTGGCCCTCTCCCCTTGCGGGAGAGGGTGGCGGCGC
>JAYUBA010000503.1:0-1927 GCA_043741075.1 Frigoriglobus sp. | reverse complement strand
CCCCCTCCCTTCAGGGAGGGGGGCCGGGGGGGTGGGTTCTTGTGGTGGCTGCTCGCGGGCGGGTGTTCCGCGCTCGGCGTGCTGGCGAAGTACCCGATGGTGCTGCTCCCCGCGTGCGTGTTCGGCTACCTCCTCGTTCACCGCCGCGACGAGCTGAAGCGCCCCGGCTTCTGGCTGTTCGCGCTCGGCTCGGTCGTCGGGCTGATCCCCATCGTTGCGTGGAACTTTGCAAACGGGTGGGTGTCGTTCAAGCACGTCGGCACGCAGGCCGCGGGGACCGGCGCCGGCGGCGTCCGGTGGCTCGGCCCGATCACGTTCGTCGGCGGGCAACTCGCGTTCCTCATCGGCGTGTGGTTCGTGGTGTGGGCCGCGGCGGCGTGGAGCTACCGCCGCCCGCCCGACCCGGCCCGCGCGTTCCTGTGGTGGGCGTCGGTGCCCGTATGGGGCGTGTTCGCGGTCGCGAGCCTGCGCGCGTCCGGGCAGATCAACTGGCCCGCCGCCGCCTACGTCACCGGGTTCGTGCTGGCCGTCGCGTGGGTCCGGGACCGACTCGGAGGGCCGTACCACCGGCCCGTCGCGCGGCTCGTCAGTTGCGGCATCGCCGTCGGGCTGGGGCTCTCAGCGCTGGTGCATTACCCGGCGCTGATGCGGTCGGCGCTCGCGTCCGCCGCCGGGCCGGCGACGGAGCACAATCCCGCGCCGATCCGCAAGTTCGACCCGACCGCCCGGCTCCGCGGGTGGCAGACGTTAGCCAAAGAAGTGGATTCCGTCCGCGACCGCGTGCGCGCCGAAACGGGCGCGGAACCGCTCGTCGCGGGAACCGTGTGGAACGTGCCCGGCGCGCTGGGCGTGTACTGCAAGGGGCACCCGGAGACGTACTCGTTCGGGCTGGCGATGGGCGACCGGCACAGCCAGTACGACATCTGGCGGCCGAACCCGGTGGCCGACGCGCAAGCGTTCCGCGGGCGCACGTTCGTGTTCGTGGGGGACGGACTCCCCGCCGACGCTGGCGTCTTCGAGCGCACGGAACCGCCGACCGTGGTGGTTCACCGCGAAGACGGCATCCCGGTGGCGGTCTGGTGGGTGTGGGTCGGGCACGGCTTCCGGGGGTTCCCTGCGAAGCCGCCCGGCACACGGCGATACTAACCCGCGCACGCGGATAACGATAAAGCGGTGAAGCAGTGGGCACTGTGGGAAACTGGGCGGTCACGTGCGAGTCGTGCGCCCTGACCTGGAAGCGGACGGGCGGCCTTACGGACTACGAACGGCAGGCGATCGAGTCCCGCCCGTGTCCGGGGTGCGGGGCGTACACCCTCAGTTGCTCCGACCCGCGCACGACCCCGGCCCGGCGCAAGACGCGGGATGCCGCCCGCCCGCGCCGGGCGGCGTAACGAACCGAACGTGACGCGCACGTCGCGTGGTACACAGGGCTTCCGCCCTGTGTCTTCGTGGCACCTTCGCGTTGTCCGGTTCGCGTATAATCACCTCAGCTTACCGCACCTCGGAGAACGCACCATGAACCGCTGGCCGCTCGCCGTCGGATGTCTCGCGCTGGGCCTCGCGGGCGGGATGTTCGCCACGCAGCGCCTCGTCGGGCAGCCCGCGGTGCCGCAACTGAACCCGGTGATGCCCGGCCGCGAGTGGCAGTCGTTCGCGCCCGTCGCGAAGCGCGTGCTGCCGGGCGTCGTGTGCATCGAAGGGAAGGGCCGCGCGAAACGCGCCGCGGGCGAGGACACCGACCCCGGCTTCGGTTCCGGCGTTCTCATCGACCCCGCGGGCGTCATCCTCACCAACAACCACGTCGTCGCCGACCTCGATTCGGTCGAAGTCACGCTCACCGACGGCCGCAAGTTCACCGCGACCGACATCCGCCGCGACCCGAAGACCGACCTCGCGCTCGTGAAGCTCGACGTGAAGGAGGCGCTGC
>JAYUBA010000502.1:0-1930 GCA_043741075.1 Frigoriglobus sp. | reverse complement strand
TTCGCCTTGTGTCGGGGCGAACCCGGAGCGTCAGCGACGGGGTGAAGGCGACTCCGCGCACTTCGCCTTGTCCCGCTTCGCGCGCCTGCGTATAGGGTGCCGTCCCCGCGGCGGGTGCGAACCGCCCACCCCGCCGCTCCACGGCAAGGATGCCGCCACATGCCGCGTTTTGCTCTCGCTTCCGTCTGCGTTCCGCTCTGCGCGCTCGTCGCCTCCGCCGTCGACCCGACGCCGGTCGAGAAGCACCTCGCGGTGCAGGCCGCGATGGCCTCGGCGCGGAAGTACCTCGACTCGCAGATGCCGGTCGAAGCGGTCGCCGCGCTGGAGAAGGAAGTCGCGGGCGCGGACGGCAACAAGGCGTACCTCGCGCTCCTGCGCGAAGCCTATCTCGCCGAACTGTACCAGCTCGAAAAGGCCCCGACCACCAACCCGGAGCGGCTCGCCCAGACGCGGCGCAAGTTCCTGCTCCTCGGCGGTCAGCCGCCGCCAACAGGGGGTTCACACCCCTCGCTCGCCAAGACGCCCGCGGCGCTCCCGGAGCCGGAACTCGGTCCGTCGCTCGTCACGCCGGTCGCGGCCCCCGCGGAAATACCAACAGGGGCTTCACCTCCTGGGAGCGGGAATCCGGTTCCCACTGCGACCCCCGCCGGTCTCCCGCTCGCCAAAACGGAAGACGCGGTCGCCGCGTTCAAGCAGGGGAACTTCGCGGAGGCGGACCGGTTGTTCACCGCGACCGGTGCCGCGAAGCTCACCACGGAGCAGAAGACCGCGTGGGGGTACTGCCGCATCAAGCTCGCGGCGGACCGCGTGAACGCGCCGACCTGCGACGCGGCCACCGCCGCCGCCGCCGCGCAGAGCGTGGCCGACGCGCTGGAACTCATTTCGGACAACGCGAAGCTCCTCGCCTCCGGGCGCGAAGTGCTGAAGGCCGCGCAGGCCAAGGCGAGCGGCCGGCGTGAGCCGGCCGGTGGGACCGCGCCAACGGTCGCCGACGCGATCGAAACGGCCAGCTTCCGCGTGCTGCACGGCGGCAACCGCGAACTCGGCAACGCGGTGGCGAAGGCCGCGGAGGCGGGCCGCAAGCAGGTCTACGAGCGGTGGTCCGGGCCGCCGGGCGGCGCGTGGCAGCCGAAGTGCGAAATCGTCGTTTATGCGACCGCCGACGCCTACGCGAAGGCCACCGGCAAGCCGGCCGCGCTGACCGGCCACGCCACCGTGACCCTCACGAACGGCCGCGCCTCCGAGCGCCGCATCGACCTCCGCGCCGACGACCCCGCGCTGGTCGCGAACGCGCTGCCGCGGGAACTCACGCACGTCGTGCTGGCCGACTTGTTCGCGGACAAGCCGCCGCCGAAGTGGGCGCTGGAGGGCATGGCGATCCTCGCCGGTTCGCCGGAGGAGATCAGCCGGTACACGCGGACGCTCACCCGCTGCGCCCGCGACGGCGAACTCCGCCCGCTGGCGACGCTGTTCGACCTGAAGGACTTCCCGGCCGACAAGATCACCGGCTTCTACTGCCAGAGCGTGTCGGTGACGGAGTACCTCATCAAGCTGAACGGCGAGCGGAACTTCAAGATCTTCCTGAGCGACGCGCAGCGGTACGGCACCGCGCAGGCGCTGAAGCGGCAGTACGGCATCGACGGCCCGCCGGCGCTCGAAGCCGCGTGGAAGCGGGCGAGCGTGGATCAGGCCCGCGGGCAGGGGCCGTGAGCAACTGGCGAACCCGAACGGCACGGCTGTTGTTTTTGCCCTCTCCCCTTGCGGGAGAGGGTGGCGGCGCTTCGCCGACGGGTGAGGGGTCAGCCTCGGCGCATCAAGACCGCTTGGCGTTATCCGCGGATGCCAGCGCCCCCTCACCCGTCGGCGAAGCGCCGCCACCCTCTCCCGCAAGGGGAGAGGGCAAGAGAAGTCGCTGACGCTCCGGGGGTCT
>JAYUBA010000501.1:0-6546 GCA_043741075.1 Frigoriglobus sp. | reverse complement strand
CGGCTCCGGAGCCGCTTGCGGCTTCGCCGGCGCTGTTCGCGCCACCTCCAGCGCAGCCAGAACCCTGTTCACCTGCCCGGCGCGGTCGCGCACCCAGTCGGTGGACCACACGCGAACCAGCCGCCAGCCCAGCCCTTCGAGAACCGCTTGCCGCAAGCGGTCGCGGTCGCGGGCGGTGGCCGCGGAGTGGTACGTCGCCCCGTCGCACTCGACGCCGAGCAGGTACTTCCCACTCGCGCCGTCGGTGATGGCGAGGTCGATGAGGTAGCCGCCGCACCCGACTTGCCGGTGAACCGTCAGCCCGCGGCGGGCCAGTTCGTCGCCGACTTCCCGCTCGAACGGGCTATCCGCGTCGCGCCGGTTCGCTTCGGTAATCCCCGCCGCGAGCGCGACCGGCCCGCGCGCGGCATAATCGAGGAACGCCTTCAGCAACTTCGCGCCTTCGGCCCCGGCGCGCGACAGGTCGATGTCGTCGGCGGTCATACTGGAAACGACCGTCATCGCGCGGCGGGCGCGCGTGACCGCGACGTTCAGCCGCCGCTCGCCGCCCTGCCGGTTCAGCGGCCCGAACCGCATCATCACCTTCCCCGCGTCGTCCGGCCCGTAGCCCACACTGAGCATGATGACATCGCGTTCGTCGCCCTGCACGTTCTCCAGATTCTTCACGAAGAACACGTCCTCGCGGTCCGCGGCGAAGAACTCCTCGCACTCCTTACTCGCGCGGCGCAGGATTTCGAGTTCGTCCAGAATGCGGTCCTGCTGCCGCTGGCTGAACGCGATCACACCGAGGCTTTGTTCGGGCGTGGCGCGGGCGTGTTCCGTCACCAGCGCCGCCACCCGCTTCGCCTCGACGGGGTTCACGCCGTCCTTGAACCGACCGTCCGCGACGTGAACGAACTGCACGGCCCGCGTCGCGGCCTCGTCGGCGCTGGGAAAGGTGACGAGCGAGCCGCCGTAGAAGTGGCGGTTGGAGAACGCGATCAACCCTTCGCGCCGGCTGCGATAGTGCCAGCGGAGCCGCTTGCGGCACAGGCCGAGCGACAGGCACACGTCGAGCAGGCTCTCGAACCCCGCCGTGCCGCCGTCGTCGGGCGGGGCCGCGTCGTCCTCTTCGCCGGTTCGCGTGAAGAAATCGGTGGGCGGGAGTTGCTTCGGGTCGCCACCGACCACGATTTGCTTTCCGCGATATATAGCGCACACTGCATCGTGGGGTCGCACCTGCGACGCCTCGTCGAAGATCACCAGATCGAATGACACGTCCGGGTTGTCGAGGTAGGTGCTGACCGCGAGCGGACTCATCATCAGGCACGGTTTGATCCGCGGGAGCAGCGTCGGCATCTTCGCGAACAGGTTCCGTAGCGGGATGTGCCGCCGCTTCTTGTTCACTTCGCGCAGCAGAATGCCAAGCTCCGAAGCCTCCGGCGCGCCGTCGCGGACGCGCGGCCGGTCCACTTTGCCGAGCAGTTGCGCGCGAACGCGGTCGCCCGCCGTGCGCACCGCGAGCCGGTCGAGGTCGGCGAACCGCGTGACCAGCCGTTCGTGCTTGTCGGTGGTGAACTCGCCGAGCGCCGGCACCTGTTGATGGAGCGCGTCGAGCCACAGCCGGAAGAATCGCGACCGGAACGCGCCCGCCGCGTCCTCAACAGGGAACTCGCCGGCGCGCACTTCGTCCAGCACGCCGCCGACGCCCGCGGCGATCGCGTCGCGCTCCGCGTGAACGAACCGCACCCACTCGAACAGCCGGTCGGCGTCCGCGGCGCGATCGCCCGCCCACCGCGCCAGTTCGGCCAGCGGGAGCGAGTTCAGGACAACGCCAGTGGACACCTCCGCGGCCGGGTCGAAGACTCCACGCGTGACGTGTTCCCACGCGGTCGCGAACGCGAAGCCGCGAGCGGCTTCAGACTGCTTGACCGCTCCTGCGACGCGCGCGCGCGCGGCCTTCTCGGTGAGCGCCGCCGCGAGCGCGGGCGTAACAGGCCGCTTCCAGCGGTCGAGGAAGCGGATCAGTTCCGCGCCGAGCGCGGCCCGCTCGGCGCGAATCTTCTCGTCGGCCGGCTGGCCTTCTTCAAGTTGCCGCACGCGTTCGGCGACCGTCGCGAGGGCCGCCGCGATGGTGGCCGCTTCGCGGATGCGCCGGCCGGGCACGTCCTTCCCCGGCGCGAGCAAGTTCGCGAGCGCATTTAAACCGGCCGCTTCGCGGTCGAGCGCGGCGGCTTCGCCGTCGAGCCACTCGCGTACTTCGGCGGGTCTCATTTTAAGGAGGTCTGGCACCACAAGCTCACGACCGACGGCCACGAGCCGTTCCTCGAATGCCGCATGAGCCTTTCGTAGCATTTCCCCACGGTCGCCGAGTACCTTGCGATCCTGCTTCGTAAGCGTCTCGTGCGTCACGCCCCACGCGGACAGTTTCTCGACCGCGTTCAGCACGTCCACCGTCGCGGGCCAGTCGGGTTTGCCGGTGTCGTCCTTCATCAGTTCCGCGTCGTAAGCGGTCGCCACTTGTCGCACAGCGTCGGCGTTCTGGTGGTACGCAGCGAGCTTCGCCACGTCGGCGCGAAGCGCAGCGCCGGATGCGGGCGTCCCGACATACCAAGCGAAAATTTGTTTCCGCAGCGACCACCAGCGCGGGAGCAACCGCGACCAGAACGACCGGCCGGCGTGAGCCGCGTCGCGCGCGATCGCGGACGATTCCGGCGAGAACGCGACCGGCGAGAACCGACCTATCAGGGGAATTTTGGCGAGAAGGGCGTTTCCCTCCTGCGTGGCGGAGCGCGTGACCGCGGCGCGCAACTCCGCGCGTCGTCCGGCGTCCCACCAACCCCGCGACCCTGCACCCGTGCGCGCGATGATGGCGCAAGAGAGGCAACTCGAAAGCTCCCACATCAGCAACGCACGCGGAAGCGCCAACGCCTGTGCAACCCCCCGCGCCGCGGTGTCGAGTTCACCGGCGAGCGCTTCCAGTTGCCGCACCGCGGGAATGACCCGTTGCATCGCGACGAGGCGATTGCGGAGCGACGCCATGATGCTCAGTCGCTCGCGATCGGCGCTCACCGCGCCGAGTGCGTTCGCGTCGGCGTGCTTTACCGCGGCGATGTCGAACTCCGGTAACTTCGCGGCGAGGTCGCGGGCCTCCTGCATCGCGCGGTACAGTTCGACCGCGCGCTGCGCCGCGGCGCGCGGGTCTACGGCGAACCAATCGGCCGGGAAGAACGGCAGCGTCGCCAGCGCGCGCGCGTCGGCGACGGCCGCGTCCCACTCCGGCACCGTGGGCGGGTCGGTGACGACGCCCGCGTCCGCGAGCGCCGCGACCGCCTTCTCCGCGGCCGGGACGGCACCGCTCAGGCGGTTCAGGTGGAAGCGGGCGTCGTCCTTCGCCTCCTGCGAAAAGGTGGTGAGCTTGCACCCGCGCCACGGGTGACCGTTCGGATTGTCGATCACCGGCTTGCAGTCCGCGAGCCGCGAGAGCACGTCGGCGCACTTGGCGAGGAAAGCCGCGTCCTTGTTGAACACGTCCGGCACCGCGATCCGCGAGCGGCCGGGCAGGCGGTCGAGCTTCGCGACCTCGCCGTGAACGCGGTACGCGGACATGCCGAGCGGTTGCCGAACCGCGTGCAACTCCGCGACGAACAGGTTCAGTTTCTGCCGGCTCTCCGCGAGCGCGGTCAGTTGCGACGCCACGTCCGGCGCGCCGACCGGTTTCAGTTCAAGGCAGCGCCCGAGTTCGGTGACGACCGCGCGCTTGTTCGCCTTGTGGCTGTGCAGTTCGAGGCAGAAGTCGCCCAGGCCGCAGCGGTCCAACCGCTTCTTCACGACTTCGAGCGCGGCCGTCTTCTCGCTCACGAACAGCACGGTCTTCCCGGCCGCGAGCGCCTCTGCGATCATGTTCGCGATGGTCTGGCTCTTGCCCGTGCCCGGCGGGCCGTCCATCACGAGGTGCGCGCCACGCTTCACCGCTTCGATGGCTTCGTGCTGGCTGCTGTCCGCGTCGAGAATGTGAATGGCCTGCACCGGCGGGACCACCTCATCGAGTTTATCGGCGGTCGGCAGATCGGAAGGCGGAAGGAGTGACACCGCGGTGTCACCGGCGATGGCGCGGCACACCGGGTGCGCCGTGACGCGGGCCGCGTTGCGGCCGAGGTCTTCCCACATCGCGAGCTTCTGAAAGTTGAACGCGCCTAGCGCCGCGTCGCTCACTACCTCCCACCGCGGAACGTGCTTCACGCGCTCGGCGATAGCCGCGAGGTACTTCGCGAGGCACTCCGGGTCTTCCGGGTCGGGCGTGTGCTCGGCCGCGGTCGGCAGCGCGATGCGGAACTGCGTTTGAAGCAGTTCGGCGAGGCAGTGGTTTGGCAGGATGTCGTCGTCCTGCACGACGAGCGTGAACGGCGACTCCAGCGTTTCGCGGGCGAGCTTCACCGGTACGAGCAAGAGCGGCGAGCGCACTTCTTCCTGCGAATCGGCGCTCTCGTACCACTTCAGGAAGCCGAACGCGGCGAACAGCGTGGTGACGCCGTGGTCCGTTTGCGCCTCGTCCGAGGTGCGCTTCAACCGCAGTAAGCGCGCGGCGAGTTGGCGGTCGTTGAGGTCGCTCAGGAGGTCGGCGGCCTTCAGCCGCTGCGAGCGGAGGCAGAGGTCGAGCAGTTCCCGGCGCACCGCGTCTTCGCTGAGATCGGATTTGCCGCTCGTGGGGTCGAAGTCCGCGGAGAGGGTTTCCGCGTCGAGCACCTCTTGCGGAAGTCCGAGGACCTCGCGCTTCCACACGAAGGTGAGTTCCTCGCCGTCGCGGACGAGCCGGTGCCACAGGTCGTTCGCGGCGGGCCGCACGAGCGACACGCCGCCGATGCGCCCGGCGACGAACTTGATGAGCCGGTTCCGCTTGGTGGTGTCGAGGAGGGCTTTGCGCCACTCGGCGAGCCGCGCGTCCAGATCGGTTGGCATCGGTGTCTCGTGAAGCGGGAACGTTCACCGTGTCAACGTATCCGGCGGCGCGAACCGGTGAACCGAAAATGCCGCGCGCTTCTGCGGTGAGATGCGCGGCACGGTGCCGCCCGTTTTCCCGGTTTCTCGTTCCCAATCCCGCCCCGCGGGCGACTACTATGAGTGGAACCTCGCCTCCCCACCGCGACCCGACACGCCATGCGATATTCGTTCGCTCTCCTCGCGCTCGCCATCTACGTCGATCCGAGTCCAGCCCAACCACCGGACCGGAAGACGGATTTCGCGCACGACGTGGTACCGATCCTCAAAGCCCGCTGTGCCAAGTGCCACACGAACGGCACGTACAAGGGCGCGATCTCGTTCGACACGCGCGAAGACCTGTTGAAGGCGAAGGCCGCGGTGCCGGGCAAGGCCGCGATGAGCGAACTCATCAAGCGCGTGGTCAGCAAAGACGACGACTTCCGGATGCCGCCGCCGAAGGCCGACCCGCTCGCGGCGAAGGACATCGCGGTGCTCACGAAGTGGGTCGATGACGGCTTGCCGTGGGAGCCGGGGTTCACGTTCAAGCCCGCGACCTACGTCGCGCCGCTGAAGCCGCGAAAGGTCGCGCTGCCCGGCGCGAAGCCGGGCCGCGAGCACCCCATCGACCGCATCATCGACGCCTATTCCGCCGCGAACAAGGTGACCGCTCCGCCGCAACTGGACGATGAAGCCTTCGCGCGGCGCGTCTCCTTCGACCTCATCGGGTTGCCGCCGGCCGCGGGCGAGTTGGAAGCGTTCGTCGCCGACCCGGCAGCCGGCAAGCGCGCGAAGCTCGTGCGGAAGTTGCTCGCGGAAGATCGCTCGTACACGGACCACTGGCTCGCGTTCTGGAACGACGCGCTCCGCAACGAGTACAAGGGCACCGGCTACATCGACGGCGGGCGCAAGCAGATCACCGCGTGGCTGTACAAGTCGCTCCTGGAGAACAAGCCCTACGACCGCTTCGCCCGCGAGCTGATTAGCCCGAACCCGGACTCCGAGGGCTTCGCGAAGGGCATCAAGTGGCGGGGCGAGGTGAACGCGAGCCAGATGGTCGAGCTTCAGTTCTCGCAGAACATCGGGCAGGTGTTCTTCGGCGCGAACCTGAAGTGCGCGTCGTGCCACGACAGCTTCATCGACGCGTGGAAGCTCGACGACGCCTACGGCCTCGCCGCCGTGATCGCGGACAAGCCGCTCGCGGTCCACCGGTGCGACAAGCCGACCGGCAAGACCGCCGGGCCGAAGTTCCTGTTCCCCCAACTCGGCACCATCGACGCGACCGCGCCGAAAGCGAAGCGGCTCGAACAACTCGCGGCGCTCGTCACGCACCCGGACAACGGTCGGTTCACGCGCACGATGGCGAACCGCGTGTGGCACCGACTGATGGGCCGCGGCATCGTTCACCCGGTGGACGTGATGGGCAACAAGCCGTGGAGCGAAGACCTGCTCGACTACCTCGCGGTGTACTTCGCGGAGAACAACTACGACGTGAAGAAGCTGATGGAACACGTCGCGACTTCGCGGGCGTACCAGTCGAAGGCCGTGCCGCTCGCGAAGGAGATCGCCGGCGACGGCTACGTGTTCCGC
>JAYUBA010000500.1:0-1932 GCA_043741075.1 Frigoriglobus sp. | reverse complement strand
AAGCCGCGCTGCGCAAGTGCGCCGACCTTATCGCCCGCGACCTCGACGCGACCGACCACCTCACGCTCTCGCCGGTCAACGGCGTGTTGAACGCGCTGGCGCTGCACGCGCGCGGCGTGGACCCGGCCGAGGTCGCGAAGTGCGTGGACGGGTTCGAGTTCTACCGGTGGGACGACGACGCCCGCGGTCTGCGCTACTCCGGCGGGCGCACCCGCGTCTGGGACACCGGCTTCGCGGTTGAGGCGCTGCTCGCGAACCCGGTGCCCGTCGAGCACGGCGAAGCGCTCCTTCGGGCGTACCGGTTCCTCGCGGCGCAGCAGATGACGCGGTCGGTCGCGGGCCGCGACCCGCTGTTCCCGGACACGGCCGAAGGCGGGTGGTGCCTCGGCGACGCGGCGCACGGCTGGCCGGTGAGCGACTGCACCGCGGAGGCGCTCGCGGCCGTGCTGGGAATGCACGCCGTCATCGAGCCGCCGGAGCGCATCCCGGACGCGCGATTGGCGCAGGCCGCGGACTTCATCCTGTCGCGCCAGAACCGCGACGGCGGGTTCGGTTCCTACGAGCGCGCCCGCAGTCCGCGGTGGCTCGAACGGCTGAACCCGGCCGAGATGTTCACCCGGTGCATGACGGACCAGTCCTACGTCGAATGCACCGGTTCGTGTCTCGTCGCGCTGTCCCGGTTCCGCGCCGCGGTGCCGACGCACGCACCCAGGCGCGTCGCGCGCGCCGTGGCGCGCGGTGTGCGCTTCCTCCTCAGTTGCCAGCGGCCCGACGGCGCGTTCCCCGGCGCGTGGGGCGTGTACCTGACCTACGGCACGTTCCACGCGGTCCGCGGGCTGCGCGCCGCGGGCCACCCGGCGGAAAGCTCCGCGCTCCGGCGCGCCGCGGGGTGGCTCGTCCGACACCAGAAGCCCGACGGCGGCTGGGGCGAGCACTTCACCGGCTGCTTGCGACAGGAGTACGTGGAACACCCGGAATCGCAGGCGACGATGACGAGCTGGGCGGTGCTGGCGCTGTCCGATGTGGTAGGCACGGCGGACCTCGCGGTGAAGCGCGGCGCGGAGTGGCTGTCGCGCCACCAGAGCGCCGCGGGTTCGTGGCCGCGCGAGGCCGTGAACGGCGTGTTCTTCGGAACCGCAATGCTCGACTACGACCTGTACCGCGCGTACTTCCCCGCTTGGGCACTGGCCCGCGCGGCGGACGATGAGGACCGGCCAGTGGACGAACAAGACGTGATCGACGCGACCCGCCGGTGGTTGTCCGAAGTGGTGATCGGGCTGAACCTGTGCCCGTTCGCGCGCCGCCCGTTCGCGGCCGACCTGATCCGCTATGTCGTCACGCCTGCGGCGACAGAAGCGGCCCTGAGCGAAGCGCTCTCTACCGAGCTAACCGCCCTCGTCGCGGTGGCGCGTTCGACCGTCGAGACCACGCTACTCATTCACCCGAACGTGCTCGCCGACTTCATCGATTACAACGACTTCCTCGCGACGGCCGACGCGCTGCTCAGCGATCTTGGCTTCAAGGGCGTCATCCAGATCGCGAGCTTCCACCCGAACTACCGGTTCGCGGGCACCGAGCCGGACGCGGTGGAGAACTTCACGAACCGCTCGCCGTACCCGATGCTGCACCTGCTCCGCGAGGAGAGCGTGTCGGAGGTGAACCGCGACCCGGTCGCGCTCGCCGACATCCCGGAGCGGAACGTTGAAACACTCAAGGCGCTCGGCCGCGCGCGGGTAATGGCGATGCTCGACGCGCTGAAGAAGGGTACGCCGCGGTAGTGCGCGTGAGCGTTCTGACCTCCCCCCTTGAGGGGGAGGTCGGCGGCGCTTCGCCGCCGGGTGGGGGGTGAAGCAACGCGAGCGGGGTAACGTTTACCCCCCACCCGGAACGCGACGCGCGTTCCGACCTCCCCCTCAAGGAGGGAGGTCAAAG
>JAYUBA010000499.1:0-6553 GCA_043741075.1 Frigoriglobus sp. | reverse complement strand
CGGTCCACGGCGATGAGCATCAGGTCGTCGAGCACCTGCCGGTCGGCGTCGGAGTCGGGGTACGTCTCGATTTCCACGAGTACGAGCGTCGGTTCGGCTTCACCGGGGAATCGCACCTCGATCAGCCCATCGGGCAGGCGCCGCGGGGCGACGGTTTCCGGCTGGAGCGCCTTCCACGCGGTGAACCCGGTGATGCCGCCGAGCCGGAGGACGGCGTCGCCGTGGTGGGCGAGCAGCCACTTGCCGCTGCGGTCCTTGTCCTGACGCATGGTTCATCCGGGGTTCGCGTCGCGGCTTTCACAATCCAACTGGTCAGGTGCCCGGTTCCTCAGAGCCGGTTTCGTCATCGTCCGGGTTGCTCAACATCCGGATGATCCGCCGCGCCATGGGTTCCTTGATCTCGCGGTGTCGTGGGACGGCTTGCAGCACACCCGTCGTCGGGTTGCGATACCAGTCGTGTTTGCCGCCGTGGCGCACCAACTCGCACCCGAACCCTTCAATGGTGCGGATCAGGTCAACGCGCTTCATGGGATGACCAACTCCCCGACCTTGCGCGCGCCCGGAACCTGCCCGCCGCTCAAATCTTGGTGGAGATCGGCGAGGTGGTCGAGCAAGTCGGCGAGCGTCTCTCCCTGAGTCCAGTAGTCGGGGTAGTCCTGCAGGTAGCCGAGCCAGGCGTCATCTTCCTGCCAGTAGACGTATTTGATGGTCTGCATCGTCAGCACCTCCGTTTGATGGGCTTCACTCATACTCGCTTGCCGGCATACCGCGAGTGCGAAACTGCTCAGCGAGGTTCCAGAATGGGGAGTGCGGAAAGCATTCACGCAGTATCCGCTCGTACCACTCTTGCGAGGGTGGCGGGACGAGTCCTTGGCGGTGCAGTTCCACGGCTACAGGGAAGAACCCTACCAACTCCTCACCCATCACCCCCCCGACCACCAAGAAATCCGCCCCGCACCGCAGGGCCGGGACGCCGGACAACTCAATGCGATAGTCCCAGCCGTGGTAGATGCACAGCGCCTTCGGGTTGCGCTCTCGGAACGCCGCGATGAGCTGGGCCGCGCTACCTCTCTCGCTCATGGGAGAGAGTGCCAGCACCGCTTGGTAGTCGGTGCGGTTAAGGGAAGCCAGTGCCTCGGCGAGTGTTCCGGCGTGGTCGGCGGTGAACGGTGTGGCTTGGTTAATGAGTTCCGCGAACGCCACCTGCTCCATCAGTACGAGGAAGCGGACGTCCTGTTTACCAGGCGCGGGCGCCGGATGCGGTTGGGGCTTAGGCGGTTGCGACTTCGTGGGAGTTGCCGCCCGCCCCCGAATCCAGTCGAGAAGTCCCATCTTCGCCTCCGGGGCCGAACCTTCGCTTTGCCTGCTCCGCGTTATGCGGTAAGGCCGGCCTCCCGCTCGCACCTCTACTCACCCAATCCCTTGTCCCATTCGTCCATCTGGCGCTCCAGTTCGTCGGGCGTCAGGCCGGCGGGCGGCGGGGGCACCGGCTCCGCGGTGCGGTCGCGCGTCTGACGCAGCGCGTCCTCCAGACGCCGCACCCACGTCGGTACGTCTAAGCCCACCCCGCTCACGATCGCTTCGAGGGGTTCGATCGCGGTTCGCAAGCGGGCGAACGCCGGGTTGTCTTCGGTCTGCCCGGCACGCGCGGATTCGGCCGCCGCCGGCACCTGCGCCGCCGCGCGGTCAATCTCTAATGGGCGCGTGAAGCGCTCTTCCAGGCGGTCGCGGACCGTGCGGAGCTTCACCCCGTAACGCGACTCAAGCTCCGTCAACTCGGTCAACAGTTCGTCGGAAAGCTCCGTCGTCTGCTTCGCGATGAACGACCGCCACCGGGCCGCCAGCGCGTCGTACCCGCGCTGGCACAGCGCTTCGTGCGCCAGCGCCAGCGGACGCATCCGCCACGCGAACCGGTCGTACCGCACCTTCAGACGCAGCATGTCCAACAGGATGTGAATGTTCTCGCCGTAGTCGGATTGTGTCGTCGTCGTGTTGTAGTCGCGGTACTCGTCGTAGTGCTCCACCAGCGCCTGAAGCACCACCTCCGCGCTGCGGGCCGTGCGGGTCTTGTCCACCGTGCCGGAGTCCCAGTCGGTCACCAGCTTGGGCTGCTTCGCGCCGCCGGTGTCAGTCTCCGTTTCGTGGTCGAGCCACGCGGCCACGCCCCGCGCCAGGATGCCGCGCATGTTGGAGAGGCCGAGGAAGGGGACGGTGAACAGGTCGCTCCCGTACTTCGTCACGAACACTTTCACCGGCTCCCAGTCGTCGTCGTCGCTCACCGTTTCCAGCACGGAGAGCCGCAGCGACTGGCTGTGCTGGTGCCACAGGTTCTGGAACTCGGTGGCGATCTTGAACAGCGCGTCCGCGAGCGGTCCCTCCTCGCCGGTCGCACCTTCGCCCCAGGTGGACGCGGCCGAGAGCAGCGTTTCGACCACGCCCGTGAGCGCGGTGCGGAACAGTTGGTCGAAGCTGCTGACGCGGCGGCCCTCCGGCGGGTTGTTCCACTCCATCTGCCGCGCGATCTTCGTGAGTTGGAACGTTTCGCGCAACAGGCCCAACCGCGGGAGGCGCGTGACGAGGTCTTCGAGCACCGCGAGGGCGGTCTGCGCCTGAAGCACGTCGCGCGGCTTGCCGCCGTCCGACGGCGGGCAGTACAGCAGCGGCTCGCGGCGGAAGCTGACGGTGAACGCCGGCAGCAGCGCGCGCACGCTCAGCGCTTCGCCGCGGCCGACGGCGCGAACGATGCGGACGAGTATGCTCTCCCACGCGGGCGGGCGATTCTGTTCGTCCTCGGGGGACGGGCGCGCCCCGCTCGCCAACTCCGGCCCCGGTGCGCGGACGGCCGCCAGCGCCAGCGCCGCGCGGCGCACTTCCACGCACGCCGACACGCCGAGGTCGAGCAGGTGGCCCTTGATCGCGCGGCGGCGGTCGAACTCGATCATCCCCTCGTGCCCGCCGGACGGGTCCGGCACCTCCACCGCCGTGAGCCGGTCGAGGAACACGCCGAGCGAGTCGTTGGCCCGCCGCGCGGCGGTGAGCCACCCCGCGAGCGCCGCGTCGTTGGCCGGGTCGCCGGGGGGCCACGCGTCGGGCCGCGCGGCCAGCCGCCACAGCTTCGCCGCCGCGTGCAGGAACCCCAGCCGGTCCTCGATCTCGTCCGCCTGCGCTTCCAGCGAGAACTCGCCCACCGGTTCCGGCGGGTCGCCCGCGACCGACCCGTCCACCCCGTCGTCGGTCGAATCCTTGTACGTCATGCCCTCGTAAGCCGACGCGAACGGGTCGCGCTCCTCGTCCTCGTCCTCGTCGCGCGGGCGCTTCTCGCCGAGCCAGTCGTGCGGTTCCAGCCAGTCCTCGCGGGCGTTCGCTTCGAGCAACTCGAAGAAGCGGCGGAGCAGCGGGGCGCGTTCGAGCGGCGGGTCGGAGGTCGCCGCGCCGCGGAGCCACCGTTCGGCCAGGTTCTCGAACGACGCGCCCGGCTCGTCCAGCGGAACGGTGTCGCTCTCGGACAGCCACGTCATCAGCAGGCCGGTCGCGGCCTTCCACTCGCCGCGCTCGACCAGCGGTTCGATCACCTGCGCGAACGCGGCCGGGCTGGTGAACCCTTCGCGGTGCGCGCGCCAGAACGCGATGTCGTTCGAGTTGGGTTTGCGCAACGACCACTCCGCGAGCGCTTCGGCGACGTGTTCGGCCGCGTCCGCGCGCTCGCCGCCGACGATGCGCGGCATGTCGTTCACGGTCGAAGTGGCGAACCGGTCCCACCACGCGGCGAAGTCGCGCATGTTCGCCGTGAGGCGCTCGCGAGTCGGGTCGTCGTTGGCGACGGCCGCGGCGGCGCTGGCCCGCGCGTACAGGTCGAGTTGCCGGCCGGCGATGTGGATGAGTTCTTCGGCGCGGGGGTCGCGGACGGTGTCCTCGCGGCCGGGGAAGATCGGGAACAGCCCCTGATATCCGAGGATGTTCCACGGGTCGATGAGCGCGCCGCAGTCGATGCCGCGGCGGAGCAGGTCTTCGACTTCCGCGAGCAGCGCGACCGCCCCGGTGACCCGCCCGCGGTCGGCGGCGAAGCCCGATTCCGTCTGGCGGATGCGGATTTCGGTGCCGAACCGCACGGCGGGCGCGGCGATCTTCGCGGCCTGCGCGCGGGCCGTCGCGGGGTAGCCCATCGCGGCGTAGAACTGCGCCAGCCGGCGGTCCTGAAGGTGCGCCGCGCGCTGCGCCGCGATGGCCTGGTTCAGGAACTGCCGCACCCCGGCGAACGGCTGCTTCCGCTTCACGCTTTCCGCGCGCAGGCGATCACCGTGCGCGCCGGGCAGGGCCTTCAGCAGCCGCTGGTAGAACGCGTCGCGGTAGCGGGCGATGCGCGGCACCAGCTTCGACAGCGTGACGGTGGAGTCGTGGAAGTTCGGCCCCGCGCCGCTCACGCCCGCGCCCATGAGGATGGTTCCGGCCAGCACCGCGGCGGCTTCAAATAAGCGCTCGCCGTCGTCGCCGACCGCGTGCGGCCCCGGCGCGACCCAGGTGAGCAGCGTGTCGAGCGTCATCTGCCGCAGCACGAACCGGCGGAAGTACCCGCTGTTGTCGATGGTGTGCGGGTCCCACTCGCCGAACAGCACGTTGGGCCGCTTGTTGACCGGGTGGAAGTGGTCGTGCGCCCGCGGGTCGAACGCGAGTTCGTCCAGCTTCGCCGGGTCGTAGCTCGCCTCTTCGAGCAGCGCCGGCTCGGTCTCGGCGAGCAGTTTCATGGCGGGTCGGAGGATGTCGGCGTAAGCGCCCGGCGCGACGCCGGCGCCGCCCAGCGCGACCGGCACCGGCCGCACCTTCTCGTGCGGGTAGTACTCGGTGTTCGGCCGCGTCTCCAGTATCGCCATCGGCCGGTAGCCGACGTAGTCGTTGAGGAACGCCAGCGCCCCGGACACGAGCCGGTCCGCGTTGTCCCACGGCGCGGATTGCTTCAGCACGGCCTCGCAGCAGCGGGCCAGGAAGAACGGGCCGAACAGGGCCGCGTCGGGCTGGTGCGCGAGTTGGTCGGCGTGGTGCGCGCGGTACGCGGCGGGTAGGCGCACGAGCGCGGCGTCGATGACCGCGCGGGCCTGGGCCGGGTCGCGGAACGCGGGCGAACCGGCGGCGACGAGCGCGTCCAACTCGCCCGCGAGCCAGAGCGGGAGCGTGCGCCACGGGGCCGGGTCGCCGGTGTCGAGCAGGTGCGCGGCGGCGTCGGCCAACCCCTTCTGGAACCGCGGGTCCGGGCGCCCGTCGGAGAAGTTGAGGTAGCCGAGCAGCTTGGCCGGTTCGGTCCGGCGGGACAGTTCGTGGAAGGTGCCGTCCATCCGCCGTCCGTCCCTTGATTCCGCGGGCCGGGGCGACCGCCGCGACGCGCTGCAGCATAAAACAACGCCGCCGGGCGCGAAAGCCGCGGCGCGGGGGTGTGAGCCATTGTATCACGCCCGCGGGGGCGAGTCGCCGGGGCGCACCCGCCGGTCGTGTCTCAGTTCGAGTTGTGGTGCGGGCCTCTGGCCTGCATCGCCAAGAGCAGGCGGGACGCCCGCACCACAAATTGAAACACGACCCGCCGGCAACGCCCGTTGACTGTTGATGGCAATATGTATACTATTCGGAATTGAGGGCGAACGGCTGATCCGAAGTCCGGTTGATGCGTGACCGCCAATGAGGCTGAGGTGGGTGTGAGTGGCCGCCTTGGCCGCCTTGGCCGCCTTGGGTGAAATCGCCTTGGAAAACGCAGGTTATCCAAGGCGGCCACCTGGCCGCCTTGGGCCACCTTGGCTCGATGCCGAATGCCGTTGATAGTCTGTTCCCGCGTTCGCCCGCCGCGCGACGTTCTCACGACCGCTGACGTTCCACGTGGAACGGTGTGCCCGAAACCGGCTCCTGCATGAACGAGTCCGCCATGTCCGACCCGCTTCGCCTCGTCGCGCTCGTCAGCGGTGGCGGCACGACGCTCCAAAACCTGATCGACCGCGTCGCGTCCGGGGCGCTGCCCGCGCGGATCGCGGGCGTCGTGTCCAGCCGCGCCGACGCGTTCGGCATCGCGCGCGCCGAACGCGCGGGTATTCCGGTGTCGGTTGTTGACGCGCCACCCCGTCGCTCACGCTCCGGGTTCGCCGAAGAGGTGTGGGCCGCGGTGCGCGGGTTCGCGCCGGACCTCGTGTGCTTCGCGGGGTGGCTGCACCTGCTGCCGATCCCGGCGGACTTCCGGCACCGCGTGCTGAACATCCACCCGTCGCTGCTGCCGGCGTTCGGCGGGAAGGGGATGTACGGCCACCACGTCCACGAAGCGGTGCTGGCCTACGGGGCGCGGGTGACCGGTTGCACGGTCCACTTCGCGGACGACACCTACGACACCGGCCCGATTCTGGTGCAGACGTGCGTGCCGGTGAAGGACGGCGACACGCCCGACACGCTGGCCGCGCGCGTCTTCCAGGCCGAGTGCGACGCGTACCCGGACGCGATCCGCCTGATCGCCGAGGGGAAGGTGACGGTGCAGGGGAGAAGAGTGATCGTTTCCGGTTGAGGTGCCGCGGCCCGCGAAGCCGCC
>JAYUBA010000498.1:0-1935 GCA_043741075.1 Frigoriglobus sp. | reverse complement strand
GAAGCGCCGGCCACCCTCTCCCGCAAGGGGAGAGGGCAATACAGGGCACGGTCACGCCTGAACCGAATCGCGCTCAGAGCACGCCTTTAATCGGCTGGCCGACCGGCAGCATCGGGATGGAGCGGCCCTCGCGGTCGGTCAGCACCGCGCCCAGGTCCATGCCCAGCGCGCTGTAGATCGTCGCGGCCGTGTCCGCCGGCGTGTACGCGGGCGTGACCGGGTCGGCACCGCGGCTGTCGGTGGTGCCGATCACCTGCCCGCCGGTCACCCCGCCGCCCGCGAAGAAGATCGACCCGGTGCGGCCCCAGTGGTCGCGCCCGCCCTCCTTATTGATCTTCGGCGTGCGCCCGAAGTCGGTGAGGAACACCACCAGCGTTTCAGACAACCGCCCGCGCACCGCGAGGTCGTCGAGCAGCGCCGCGAACGCCCGATCGACGCCCGCCAGGTGGTACGGCTTCTTCGCCATCTCGCAGATGTGTGGGAAGTTCTGCCCGGCGGCGTTGTGCTGGTCCCAGAGGTTCCCGTACTCCGGGTCGTACCCGTAATCGACCATCACGAACGGCGCGCCGGCTTCCACCAGCCGCCGCGCGAGCAGGCAGCGGGTGCCGATCTTCGTCTTGCCGTAGCGGTCGCGCACCTTGTCCGCTTCGCCCGACAGGTCGAACGCGGCCCGCACCGACGGCGACAGCAGCATGTCGAACGCGCCGCGGAACTCGTCGGCCACCGCGGACGCCGGTTCCGAGTGCTTCAGCGCGGTGTCGAGCTTCTCGCGGAGCGAACGCCGGCCGTCGAGGCGCGGGCCGTCGAGTCCGGCGCCGGGCCGCACCGCTTGCTTGGTGAACTCCTCCTCGGCCACGTCTTCCTTCACGCCCGCGGTGAAGTCCTCGTTCTTCGCCTTGCCGCCGGTCATGAACGGCCCGTACTGGCGGCCGAGCCACCCGCCGACGAACAGGTTCTTGGGCGGCGGGCCGGGTCGCGTCGTGCCGGGCACCGCGATGTAACCGGGGAAGCCGGCACGCGGGCCGCGCAGCTTCGACACCACCGCCCCGACGTTCGGCTCGGTGTCGATCTGTTGCAAGTTCACCATGCGGCCGGAGAGCGCCCGCGCCTGGGCCTGAAAGTGATCGTCGGTGCCGGCCGCGAACGTGCGGACGAGGGCGATCTTGTCCGTCTGCCGCGCCATTTGCGGCATCACTTCCGTGAATCGCACGCCGGGGAGCGTGGTTTGGATCGTGGTCAGCGACCCGCGAATCTCCTCCGGCGCGTCCGGCTTCGGGTCGAACGACTCGTGGTGCGTCACGCCGCCCGCGAGCCACAGGAAGATGACGCTCTTCGCCTTCATCTGACTGAGCGGGGGGCGTAAGCCCCCTGTGCTGAACTGTGACAAAGCCGAAGCACCCACAGCAACGCCGCCGGCATGAAGGAGGTCGCGGCGATTGAGGAACGGGAAGGGCATGGGTGAGGTCTCGCGCCCCGCTGGGTCGAACGCTAAACGGTAGGTGCGACGATTATCGACAATCGCGGCGCGAAGTACAACCCTTTACAATGGACCCATGCGGCCCATCTACCTCGACCACAACGCGACCACCCCGCTTCTACCGGAAGTGTGGGAGGCGATGCGCCCGCTGATGACCGAAACGTTCGGCAACCCGTCGTCGGTACACGCGGTCGGGCGCGCGGCGCGGCGGGCGCTCGAAGACGCCCGCGAGCGGGTCGCGGTGCTGCTCGGCGCGGCCCCGGAAGAAGTGACGTTCACCAGCGGCGCGACGGAAGCGAATAACATTGCGGTCTTCGGGTCGTTTACGAAGAACCTCCCCCCCTCCCTGAAGGGAGGGGGGGAGTTGTCTTCGCCCTCTCCCCTTGCGGGAGAGGGTGGCGAGTCTTCGAGCCGGGTGAGGGCTGAAACGATAGCCCACCCGAGTCGCCACCCCTCAC
>JAYUBA010000497.1:0-6561 GCA_043741075.1 Frigoriglobus sp. | reverse complement strand
GAGAAGCAGCACCGGTACGCGGGCAACATCATGACCAGCGGCCAGCGGCTGATGGCGCTCATCAACGACATCCTCGAACTCGCGAAGCTCGAAGCCGGCAAGATGCGCCTGCACCCGGAGGCGGTACACGTGGCGCAGGCGTGCGAGCACGCGGTGGCGCTCATCCGCCCGCAGGCGGACGCGAAGAACATCGACGTGCGGGTGGTGGCCGACGCGAACGGCCCGCCGGCCCGCCAGGACGCGGGCAAGGTTCACCAGATCATCACCAACCTGCTGTCGAACGCGGTCAAGTTCACGCCCGAAGGCGGGTGGGTCACGCTCAAGGCCGCGTGCGACGGGAACGACCTCGTGTTCACCGTCTCGGACACGGGCGTCGGCATCGCCCCGGAGGAGCAGGACCTGATCTTCGAGAAGTTCCGTCAGGCCGCCAACCCGATGACCCGCGAGCAGGGCGGCACCGGCCTGGGCCTGTCCATCGTCCGCGAACTCGCAAAGCTGCTCGGCGGCGACGTGACCCTCCAGAGCGAACTCGGCCGCGGCAGCACGTTCACGGTGCGCATCGCCGCGCGGCTGGCCGACGAACCGCTGTTGGGGTTTGAGTTGACCGAGGAGCCGGCGCGAGAGAAGGCCGAGGCGAAGGGGTAGGCAGAAGAACCTAACCCCCCAGCCCCCTTCCCTAAGAAGGAAGGGGGAGAAGACGCTCGAACTCTTGCTCCCCCTTCCTTCTTAGGGAAGGGGGCTGGGGGGTTAGGTTCTTCCGCGAAGCGAACTGCGAGGTGCCCGATGTCCGCGCCGGCCGAACCGCTCAACGTGCTCGTGATCGACGACGACAAGCTCCTGGCCGAAACCATCGCCGAGAGCCTCGAGCGGCGCGGGCACGCCTGCACCGTCGTTCACGGCGGCAAAGCCGGGGTCGCGAAGCTGGAGGCGGAGCCGTTCGACGTGGTGCTGACCGACCTGAAGATGGCCGACCTGCACGGCCTCGAAGTCGTCGAGCGGTGCCGCCAACTGCGGCCCGACGCGGAGGTGTTCGTCATCACCGGGTTCGCCGACGTGAAGACCGCCGTCGAAGCGATGAAGCGCGGCGCATCGCACTACCTGCAGAAGCCGCTCGACCTCGCCGAACTGCGCGCCGTCGTGGACAAGTCGGCCGAGCGCGTCCGCACGGTGCGCGACCTGCGCCGCCAGATCGACGAGAAGTTCGGGTTCGAGGGCGTCGTCGGCAACAGCCCGAAGATGCTCCGCGTCCTCCAACTGCTCAAGGCGTACGCGCCGAGTCCGGCGTCGGTGCTGGTGCTCGGCGAGAGCGGCACCGGCAAGGAACTGGCCGCCCGCGCGCTGCACTACAACAGCCCGCGTAAGGCCAAGCCGTTCGCCGCGATGAACTGCGCCGCGCTCAACGAGAACCTGCTCGACGACGAGATGTTCGGGCACCTGGACGGCGCGTTCACCGGGTCGAAGGGGCCGCGCAAGGGGCGCTTCGAGTACGCCGACGGCGGCACGCTGTTCCTCGACGAAGTCGGCGACATGCCGCTGTCGCTCCAGGCGAAACTGCTCCGCGCGCTGGAGGGCGGCGAGGTGATCCGCATCGGGGCGAACGAGCCGGTGAACGTGGACGTGCGCATCATCGCGGCGACGAACAAGGACCTGCAGAAGGAGGTCGAAGCGGGCCGCTTCCGGCAAGACCTGTACTTCCGCCTGCAGGTCGGCACGGTGCGGCTGCCGCCCCTGCGCGAGCACCGCGAGGACGTGCCGCAACTGGTCGCGCACTTCCTCAAGGACTTCGCGAAGCGGTACGCCAAGCCGGTGCCGCGGGTGGCGCCGGCCGTGTGGAAGGCGCTGGAGGCACACGACTGGCCGGGCAACGTCCGCGAGCTGCGGAACCTGCTCGACAGCATGATGGTGCTGGACCAGGACGGCGAACTGGGCACCGACGACTTCCCCGAAGAGTCCGGCGCGAGGCCGCACGGCACCGGCGCCGGCCCCGCGGCGGGCGGCCCGGACCACCTCATCGGCCGCCCGCTGGAGGAGGTGGAGCGGTACTACATGGAGAAGGCGCTGGCGCTGACCGGCGGCAACCGCGAGGAGGCGGCGAAGGTGCTCGCCATCAGCGAGCGGACGATGTACCGCAAGCTCCAAGAGTGGAAGAAGGGCGGCGAGCAGAAGCCGGAGGGGTGACGTGTGCCGAGGGGTTGTATAATGCGGTCGATGAATCGAACCGAGGAGACATCATGCCGAGCGAGTTACTCGTCGGTTACGGCTCAAGCACCGCGCGCGAATGCCGGCCAACCCAGTCCGAACTCATCGACATGCACCTCGTCGTCATCGAAGACTATGTGACGGCGCACTTCGCCCCTCCGCCACCGCCCGCGTCCCCGCCCACCGCCACCGGCAGTTGACCAGACCCGGCACCGCGTCGGTATAATGCCGGGCATGGGAAGCGACACGCCGTCCGAACTGCTGAACCTCGTCCGCCGCGGGCACGCGTACTCCCGGCGCGGCGAGTACGGCCGCGCCGTCGAGGCGTTCGGCGACGCCATCGACCTCGACCCGGCCGACGCCGAACTGTACTTCCACCGCGGCAACGCCCTGGCCGCGGCCGGCAAGCACGCGGATGCCGTCGCCGACTTCACGCGGGCCATCGAACGGAACCCGGACTACGCGGAGGCGTACCACAACCGGGCGACCGCGGAGGTGGACTCCGGCGACCTGGACCCGGCCCTGGCCGACTACACGCGGTCCATCGAACTGGCCCCGGACGACCCGGACCCGGTGAACGGGCGGGCCGCCGTCTATAGCCGGCAGAAGAACTACGACGCCGCGTTCGCCGACTACGAGGCGGCGCTGGCGCTCGCGCCGGACACGTTCCGCTCGTACTTCAACCGCGGCAACGCCCTCTCCGCGCTCGGCCGGCACGAGGAAGCCGTGGCCGACTACACGCACGCGGTCCGCATCAACCCGCGGCACCCGCGCGCGTACCTGTACCGCGCGCTGTCGCTCGACGCGCTGGGCAAACCGGACGAGGCGGTCGCCGACCTCACCACCGCGCTGCGGCTCAACCCGACCGGTGCCGAGGCGTTCTGGCAGCGGGCGCGGGTGTGGGCCGAGCGGGGCGAGCACGAGAAGGCGGTGGCCGATTTCACCTGGCTGCTGAGGATCGACCCGAAGCACCCCGACGCGCTCAACCTGCGCGGCGTGGAGTACGCGGAGTTGAGGGAGCACGCGAAGGCCGTCGCCGACTTCACGAAGGCCGTCGCGCTCGACCCGGACGACGCGGCGCCGCGGTTCAACCGCGGGCTGTCGCACGTCCGCACCAAGAACCTCCCGGCCGCGATCGACGACTTCACCGAGGTGATCCGGCTGACCCCGGACGACCCGGCCGCGTTCGTGCAGCGGGGCTACGCGCTCCACGAGCAGCGGGAGGCGGAGCGGGCCGTCGCCGACTTCACGCGGGCCATCGAACTGAACCCGGAGGGCGGGCGCGCGTACTTCGGGCGCGCGCTGGTCCACCGGCGCAAGGGCGACCTGCCCGCCGCGCTGGCGGACGCGTCGGCCGTGATCGAGCGGAACCCGAAGTCGGACTCCGCGTTCAACCTGCGGGCGTCGATCCGGTACCAACTCGGCGACTTCGCGACCGCGCTGGCGGACCACCTGACGGCGGTCGAGATCGACCCGGACGACCCGGCCACGCTCAACCACGTCGCGTGGGTGCGGGCGACGTGCCCCCAGGACGACCTGCGGGACGGCTCCGCCGCGCTGCGCGACGCGCTGCGGGCGTGCGAGCTGACGGACCACGCGGCGCCCGGCTACGTGGACACGCTGGCCGCCGCGTACGCCGAACTCGGCCGGTTCGAGGACGCGGTGAAGTGGCAGCAGAAGGCGACGGAACTGGCACCCGAGGCGAGCAAGCCGGAGTACGAGTCGCGGCTCGCGCTGTACCGCGAGGGCAAGCCGTTCCGCGACGCGATCGAGGCGCTCCCGGCGGCAGAGCCGACGGGCGAAACCGGCGAGAGGGAAGCGGAGTGAAGGGCGGAGTGAACTCGTGTCTTGGCCCTCTCCCGCAAGGGGAGAGGGCCAAAAGACGAATCACTTCCCCTTGCGCAGCGCGCGGCCGGGCAGCGCGCCGGTGTGCGTGCCGCGGTCCAGCACCACCCGCCCGTTCACGATCACGAACTCGATCCCGTCGTTGTAAGCGAACGGCGCGGTGTACGTCGATTTGTCGATCACCGTCGCCGGGTCGAAGACCGTCACGTCCGCGAAGTCGCCGGCGCGGAGCGTGCCGCGGTCGCGCAAGCCGACCTTCGCGGCGTTCAGCGAAGTCATCTTGCGGATCGCGTCTTCGAGCTTTAGAAGCCCGCGGTCGCGGACGTACACGCCGAGGACGCGCGGGAATGTGCCGAAGTTCCGCGGGTGCGGGTTGCCGCGCTTCAGCGGCCCTTCGGTCGCATACGCGGAGCCGTCGGAGCCGATGGAGCACCACGGCTGCTGCATCGCGAGGTTCATGTCCTTCTCGTCGTGGTGCGCGAACACCGTCGGCACCGACCCGCCCTCTTCAATCAAGATGTCGAACAGCACGTCGAGCGGGTCGGGCGTCGGCGTCTTGCCCTTCGACTTCGCCGCGAGAACGCGGTCCATCGTCAGCCCTTCGTAACTGCCGCGCCCGCTGACGAGCATCCGCGACCAGTCGCCGCCGACCGCGGTGTAGTGGTTGTACCAGCCGTCGATCCCCTTCGCGATGTCGGTCTTCAGGCGCTCGCGCTGCTTCGCGTCCTTCAACCGTTCGAGCATCTTGGCGGTGCCGCCCTCGTGCGCCCACGGCGGGATGATGCTCGCGAGGTTGTTGTTGCCGCGCGTGTACGGGTACACGTTGGCCTGCACGTTCACGCCGCGCGCACGGGCCGCCTCGATGAGCGCGACCACGTCCTTCATCTTCCCCCACAGCTTCTCGTCGGCGATCTTGATGTGGATGATGTCCACCGGCACGCCGGCCCGCTCGCCCACCTCGATCACCTGCTTCACCGACGCGAACACGTCCAGCCCCTCGCTGCGGATGTGCGACGAGAAGACGCCGCAGTGCTTCTTCACCACCTTGCACAGTTCGACGAGGTCGTCCGTGGTCGCGAGCGAACCGGGCGGCATCATGAGCAGCGAGGACATGCCGAGCGCGCCGTCGGTCATTGCCTCGTCGAGGAGTGCTTTCATCTCGTCGAGTTGCTTCGCGGTGGGGCGGGCGTGCGACTTGCCCATCACGCACTCCCACACGTTGTCCATGCCGACGTAGCTGGCGACGTTCACACTAACGCCGGCCTTGTCGATGGCGTCGAAGTAGCCGCCGAGCGTACTCCAGGTGAACTCCTTGCCGCGCGCGGTGAACGCCCGCGGCTTAAGTTGCCCCGCGCGCGGCCCGGCGGAGTTGCCTTCGCCGAGCACCTCCGTCGTGACGCCCTGGCGAATCTTGCTCTGCGCGTGGCCGTCTTCGAGGAGTAGGTCGTCCGAGTGCGAGTGGATGTCGATGAAGCCGGGCGCGACGATCAGCCCCTTCGCGTCGATGGTGCGCTTCGCCTTGCCCGCCGGCACGCGGCCGACGGCGACGATCTTGTCCCCGTGGATCGCGACATCGCCGTGAAACCACGGGTTGCCGGTGCCGTCCACGACGCGGCCGTTCGCGATGACGAGGTCGTACTCCGGCACTGGGTCCGCGGCGGGCGCGGGAACCGCGAACAGTGCAAGCGCGCATGGGAGGAGCGAGAGGAGGAGCTTCACGGATGCCTCGCGGTAGGCGAAGAGGGATGAGGAGAACGATAGCGGCGGGCGTAGCGGGCGGACACCGGCGCGCGATATGGTGGGGGTATGACCGAAGAAGAATGGCCGACGGCGGTCGAGCCGTGGGGGATGCTGACGTTCGTCAGCGAGGGCGCGAGTAAACGGAAGTTGCGGCTGTTCACCTGCGCGTGCTGTCGGCAGGTGCTGAACCCGTTTATCCCTCGCCTCGTGGAGCGGGCGCTGAGCGCGGCGGAAGCCTACGCCGACCGCGAAATCACCGTCGAGACGCTGGATCGGGTTAGCGATTTGGTGGGCGCTGCAATCGGCCCCGCGCGCGCCGCGGATGTCCGTGACCGAACCGGCTATCTGAGCCACCTGTTGGACGCTGTCGCGGCGGCGTGTTGGGCTAGTGATGAGATGGACGGCGCTTCGGACGCCGCGCTCGCGACCGCACGCGCCGCGGCGGACATCCCCTGGCCCGCGACCGGGGCACGTCCGCCGGAGTTCGCCGACGAACTCGCGAACCAAACCGAGTTGTTGCGCGACATCTTCGGCAACCCTTTTCGCTCGGTCGAATTCCACCTCGAATGGTTCACGTCCGACGTACTCGCGCTGGCCCGCGGCATCTACGCCGACCGCGCCTTCGACCGCATGCCGATCCTCGCGGACGCGCTCCAGGACGCCGGCTGCGACGACGACGACATCCTGACCCACTGCCGCGAAGCCCGCGAACACGCCCGCGGGTGCTGGGTCGTCGATCTGCTGTTGGGGAAGAAGTAACCGCTTCCGCTCGCGCCC
>JAYUBA010000496.1:0-1937 GCA_043741075.1 Frigoriglobus sp. | reverse complement strand
CTGGCCTGCACAAGTGATGCAGGCCAGAGGCCCACACCACGAGGATAAGACCGGAGCCGACTCATGCCGCGTGAGGCCGTCTTTCTGGACCGCGACGGCACGCTGATCGAGGAGGTTCACCACCTCGCGTCGCCGGAGCAGGTGCGCCTCCTCCCCGGCGCGGCCGACGCAGTGCGAAGACTCAACGACGCGGGCGCGCTCGTCGTCGTGGTGACGAACCAATCCGGCGTGGCCCGCGGGTACTTCCCCGAGAGCCGCGTGGCCGAAGTTCACGCACGCCTGTCCGCGCTTTTGGCGGAACACGGCGCGTTCATCGACGCCTATTACCACTGCCCGCACCACCCGACGGAGGGCGTGGGCGCGTACCGCGTGACGTGCGACTGTCGCAAGCCGAAGCCGGGGATGCTGCTCGCCGCGGCCCGCGAACTGGACATCGACTTATCGCGGTCGTGGATGATCGGCGACAAGCCGTGCGACGCCGAAGCGGGGACCGCCGCGGGGTGCCGCACGGTGCTGGTGCGCACCGGCCACGGTCGCGACTTACCGGCGGAAGCGGACGCGGTCGCCGACCTCGCGGTGGCGGTGGAATTGTGGGCCACGATTCGCGGAAGGCAAGCGACAGCCTGACGGTATTTCTCCTCGCGGCTACAATCGTCGGCATCCCCCGAGGGTCCGACATGCCGAAGCCGTTCGCCATCTACCACGAACACCCCGACTGGTTCCGCCCGCTGTTCGCGGAACTGGAGCGCCGCGACATTCCCTTCGTGCGCCTCGACCCGCGCGCGCACCTCTACGACCCGGCCGAAAAGGCGTCGCCGTACGCGCTCGTGTTCAACCGCATGAGTCCGTCCGCGTACCTGCGCGGCGGCGTGCAGGGGATGTTCTTCACGGTCGCGTACATGGCCCACCTGGAACGCCTCGGCGTGCCGGTCGTGAACGGGCGGCACGGCTTCGAGATCGAGATTTCCAAGGGGCGGCAACTCACGCTGCTCGAATCGCTCGGCCTCGCGTACCCGCGGGCAAAGGTCATCAACCACGCGTCGAAGGCGGTGGAAGCGAGCGAGGGTTTGCGGTTCCCCATCGTGGTGAAGGCGAACATCGGCGGCAGCGGTGCGGGCATTGTGAAGTACGCCAGTCGCGAGGTTCTGGCCGCGGCTGCGGGCGCGAACGAACTCGACTTCGGCGTCGATCACACTGCGCTCGTGCAGGAGTTTGTGCCCGCGCGGGGCGGCCACATCACGCGCGTCGAGACGCTCGGCGGGAAGTTCCTCTACGCGATCAAGGTCTACACCACGGGCGAGTCGTTCAACCTGTGCCCCGCGGACATCTGCCAGCGCGCCGACGGCGTGGAGTTGGTGCGCGGCGCGTGCGCCATCGACGCGCCAAAAACCGGGCTGAAGGTGGAAGGGTACACGCCCCCGCCGGAGGTGATCGCCGCGTGCGAGCGGATCATGCAAACCGCCGGCATTGATGTGGGCGGCATCGAGTACATGATTGATGATCGCGATGGGAAGATCGTTTATTACGACATCAACGCGCTCTCCAATTTCGTGGCCGACGCAGTGAACGTTGTGGGATTCGATCCCTTCGCGCGGCTCGTCGATTACCTGGTGAAGCGCGCGGGCTGAACTCATCGAGAGTCGTCATGGCGATCGGAACGCGCTGGAAGCTGATCGGGATCGGCCTCTTTCTGTTGGCCATGTGGGTTGCGTGCTGGGCGGTAACAGTCGTTCCGGGCACTGATGCGGTTTACGAGCAGTGGATTGCGGGCAACGCGCTCGCTTTCCTTGCGGGAGGAGCGTTCGGAGCCGCATTAATTGTTCGACAGACCAAGCATTGAAAGAGAACACATATGCGCTACGGTTACTGGATGCCCGTCTTCGGCGGGTGGCTGCGGAACATCGACGACGAGAACATGACTCCCACTTGGGAGTACA
>JAYUBA010000495.1:0-19556 GCA_043741075.1 Frigoriglobus sp. | reverse complement strand
CCGACGCGCTCCTGAAACGTCACTTGCCACTGTTCGCACAGTGCTCCGATCATACAGCCGACGTGTAGAGACCAATGCTGAAGGGAGGGGGAGCAAGACAAAGCCCCCTCCCTTCAGGGAGGGGGTTGGGGGTGGGTCTTCGCGCCCACGAGGAACATCATGCTGGACTGGCTCACCGTTTCCGACGAGGTGCGGGCCGCGGTCGCCGCCGGGCGGCCGGTGGTCGCGCTCGAATCGACGCTCATCTCGCACGGCCTGCCGTGGCCGGTGAACCTCGAAACCGCGCGCGCGTCGGAAGCGGCCGTCCGAGCCGGCAGCGCGGTGCCCGCGACGATCGCGGTGCTGCACGGCGCGCCTACCGTCGGCCTCTCCGATGCGCAACTCGAAGACCTCGCTCGCGCGCCCGGTGTGCGGAAGGCGAGCCGGCGCGACCTCGGCGCCGCGGTCGCGCTGAAGCAGCACGCGGCGACGACCGTCTCCGCGACGATGGCGCTCGCGCACGCGGCGGGGGTTCGCGTGTTCGCGACCGGCGGTATTGGCGGCGCGCACCGCGACGCGGAACACTTCGACATCTCCGCGGACCTGGCCGAACTGGCGCGTACACCGGTGCTAGTGGTGTGCGCCGGGGCGAAGAGCATCCTTCACCTGCCGCGGACGCTGGAGATACTCGAAACGCTCGGCGTGCCGGTGGTCGGCTACCGCACCGACTCCTTCCCCGCGTTCTACGTCCGCGACCACGCCCCGCCGCTACCGGTGTCGGCACGCGTCGATTCGGCGCGCGACGCGGCGGCGCTGTTCGCGGCGCATGTGCGGATGAGTGGGGGCGGCGCGGTGCTGGCGCAGCCGTGCCCGGCGGAAGTCGCGGTGCCGGCGACCGACTTCGACCGCTGGCTCGCCGACGCCGAGCGCGCCGCCCGCGCGGCGGCCGTGACCGGGGCGAAGGTGACGCCGTTCCTGCTGTCGCGCCTCGCGGAGTTGAGCGGCGGGCGCACGCTCACAGCCAACCGCGCGCTGATCGTGGCGAACGCGCGACTGGCCGCGGAAGTGAGTGTCGCACTCCAATAGGGCCAGCTTGCTAGAATTGCACGGTTGCTCCGCGCTCCCCATCGGGTCGCGGCTAAACGAGACTGTGGAGTCGTTCATGGCCGAGCCGTACAAGATCGTCATCGGGCTGGAAGTTCACGTCCAGCTCCTCACCCGCACCAAGCTGTTCTGCGGGTGCAAGAACCAGTTCGGGCTGCCGCCCAACACCGCCACCTGCCCCGTCTGCCTGGGGCTGCCCGGCTCGCTCCCCGTGATGAACCGGCTCGCGTTCGAGCTGTCGCTGCGGGCGGCGCTCGCACTCAACTGTCAGATCGCCGCCTTCACCAAGTGGGACCGCAAGAACTACTACTACCCGGACCTGCCCAAGAACTACCAGATTTCGCAGTACGACCTGCCGTTCAGTCACGACGGCTGGCTCGAAATCAACACCGGCGGGGCGAGCCCCGGACGTAAGTCCGGGGGTGGCGAGGCCAAGAAGATCGGCATCATCCGCGCGCACCTCGAAGAGGACGCGGGGAAGAACCTGCACGACGAGAGCGGCAAGGGCGGCGACACCCTGGTTGACCTCAACCGCACCGGCACGCCGCTGCTCGAAATCGTCTCGCACCCGGATATGACTTCGCCCGAAGAGGCGATCGCGTTCCTCGAAGAAGTCCGCCTCATGCTCCGCGAGATCGGCGTTTCCGATTGCGAGATGCAGGAAGGCTCGCTCCGCTGCGACGCGAACGTGAACATTCATGTGCCGGTCATCGGCACCCAGCACGCCGCCGATGGGAAGGACTACCACGCGACCCCGCTCGTCGAGATCAAGAACCTGAACAGCTTCCGCGCCGTGGGCAAAGCCATCGCCTACGAGGCGAAGCGGCACTACGAGGAGTACCAGAAGGACACGCACGGCACGTTCCGCTTCGGCAAGATGCTGAAAACGACCGCCGGCTGGGACGACGCGAAGGGCGTGACCGTCGTGCAGCGGCACAAGGAGGAGGCCGCGGACTACCGGTACTTCCCGGAACCGGACCTCGTGCCGGTGGTGGTGAGCGAAGCGCAGATCGCCGCGGCGCGGGCCGCGATGGGCGAGTTGCCGCAGGCGCAGCGGAAGCGGCTCGTCGATCAGTACGCCCTGCCGGCCTACGACGCACAGGTGCTGACCGCGAAGGGCCGGGCGACGGTCGCGTACTTCGAGGCGGTGGCGGGCGCGCTCAACGACGGCAAGGCCGCCGCGAACCGCATGAGCGACCTGATCTACCCGGCGCTGGCGGAGCGGAAGGAAGAGGTCACCGCGTTCCCGTTCGACGCGGCCAAGTTCGCGGACTTCATCAAGACCGGCCCCACGAACTCGCAGGACCGCCGCGACGTGTTCAAGCTGATGCTCGACAAGGGCGTGAGTTTGGAGAAGGCGAAGGAGGAGGCCGGCATCAAGGAGGTGGACGGGGACGCTCTGCGTGCGGCGGTGGTCGCGGCCATTGCGGCGAACCCCAAGGCGGTGGCCGACTTCAGGAAGGGCAAGGACGCGGCGAAGATGTCGATCGTGGGCGCGGTGATGAAGGCGCACAAGGGCGTACCGAACGACGTGGTCCGCGGTCTGGTGGACGACGAGTTGGCAAAGGTATAATGCGGGTGGCACAACGGAGGGCGACACATGGCCGGACTATCACTGGAACAGCGCGTCGCCGCGCTGGAGCGAGAGGTGGCGGCGCTCAAGGGCAAAGGCGCCGCGCACTCGGACGAGAAGTGGTGGGAGCGGCTCGGCGGGGCGTTCGCGAACGACGCGGTGTTTGCGGAAATGCTGGAGTACGGCCGGTATTTCCGCAAGACCGGACAGGAGCCGCCGCCGGACTGGAAGCCGGGTGACCTGATCCCCGAACCGGATGACGGCGAGGGAGCGCCGTGATCTATCTGCTCGACACCGACATTCTGTCGATCTGGCAGAACGGCACCGGCACGGACTACGCCGTCCTAGCCCTGCGGATGAGCGCGCACCCGCTCACCGATATCGGCGTTGCCGTCGTCAGCTTTCACGAGCAGATGATCGGTGCGAATGCGTACCTGAGTCGCGGCCGAACGACGGCCGATGTGGTCGGCGGATACGAGCGAATGGAGCGGCTTCGCCGGTGGTTCGCTGTTCTCGATCTCGTTCCCTACGACGCTGCCGCCGGAGCGATGTTCGATCAACTCAAAGCGGCGAAGATTCGAGTTGGCACGATGGATCTCCGGATCGCGGCCGTCGCGCTGGCGCGGAACCTGACCGTCGTGACCCACAACGCCCGCGACTTCGGCCAAGTACCGGGGCTGACCGTCGAAGATTGGACGCAGTAGCCCACTCACCCCACCCGCTTCAGCAGCTCGTTCAGCACGTCGGCGTCGCTGGGGTAGTCCGTCGGCAGCAGCACGCGGAGCGGGATCGGCACCTCGTCCATGCGGTACGCGGTGCCGGCGCGGTGGACGCCGTACACCGCCGTCGTGAACCGCACCGCGGCCGGCACCGGCGGCTCCACGTTCGCCGAGTCCAGCGCGATCACCGGAATGTGCCGCAGGTGTTCGAGCGCCGCGGGCGGGAAGTCCGCGGCCAATTCGCTTCCCACGAACACGCACGCGTCCGCCTCGCCGCGGGCCAGCATCTCCGGTCCGGTGAACTCGCCGGGGTTGTACCGCGGGTAGCCGCGACTCAGGTTCACCCCGAACGGGTAACCCGTTTGCCACACGAGCACCGAGTCGGCGCCGGCCACGTCGCCGTAGCGGCGCATCCGCCGCGCGTAGAACCGGCCGCGGTCGTTCAGGTCGGTGACCAGTTGCAGCAGCGCTTCCACCGTGCGGTGCGCCGTCTTCCCGCGGGTGACCCCGGGGCCGAAGAAGAACACCCCGCACCGCGCCGCCGCGATCCGCGCGGCGAGGGCGGCGAGCGCCGATTTGTCTTCGCCCTCTCCCCTTGCGGGAGAGGGTGGCGAGGCCCTGCGAGCCGGGTGAGGGGGCGCCGAGCCAGACGATGCAGACGAAGCGGTCTTGACGCGCTTGGCTGACCCCACACCCGGCGGCGAAGCGCCGCCACCCTCTCCCGCAAGGGGAGAGGGCGAAGACGAGCCGCGGCACAGCATCCGCAGCGCCCACAGCGCGTCCCAGTTCCGCCCGGCCGGCACCTGAACGAACAGGTCGGCGCGCTTCGCGGTCTCGGTCTCGTGGTCGTCCACCACGACCACGACCCGGTCCGCGCGCCCGCCGGGAACCCACCGGCCGACGGCGTCCGCCGAGTACCGCTCCATGTGCCGCGGGTGCGTCACCACCGGGTCGCTGCCCCAAAACACGACGAGGTCGGCGCGGTTCTTCACCTCGCCGAGCGTGCAGGTCGATTCGCCCACCTGTTGGAGCGCGACGATCGACGGCGCGTGCCCGGTGCTGGCGGTGGTGTCGATGGTGCCGCCGAGCCTCTCCGCCAGCGCGACGGCCGCCCGCTGCGCCTCGGTGGTGCTGCGCGACAGGCCGTAAACGAGCGGGTACCGGGCGGCGCGAAGGATGTCCGCGGCGCGGGCGAACGCGGCCCCCGGTTCGACCGGTCGGCCGCCGAGCCGCGCGGCGGGAGGCGCGGAGGCGTTCTGCGCGAGGAACCACGGCTCCGCGAGGTGGCACGCGCCGCGGACCTGTGTGACGCGGCCGTTCGCGACCGTCACCGCGAGGTCGTCGCACACGCACCCGCAGACGGTGCAGGCGACGCTGGTGTGGGTCTGCATAGTGGGCAGTGGGCAGTGGAAAGTGGGCAGAAAAGAGAAGCGGGCAGTGGGTAGGGAACGACTTCGCTTCCCTGCGCACTGCCCACTTTCCACTGCTCACTCTTACTTGGCGAACCCGCTGGGCTTCTCTTTGAACGACTTGAACGGCGCGCCGTCGATGGTGAACACCTGGTTCGCCTGCGGGGGCAGCGACGACCCGATGTAGTACGTCGCGCCGCCGTCGGGCGACGCCCCGATGGTCAGTTGGGCCGCGGCGCCCGGCCAACTGAGCGTGACGCTCAGGTACTGGTTCTTGTCGGCGAACCCGTGCTTCTCGGCGGGCAGTCCCGCCTCGAACGACTTCACCCGCGTCGCGCCCACCAGCGCCAGGAACGCGTTCACCTTGGCCGGATCGACGACGAACCCGGCCGGCGCGCTCGGCGGCGCGCCGGGGGCCGCCGGCGCGACCACCCAGACCCCGTCCTTGTTCCTCTCCAGCGCCACCGTGATCGGGCTGTTGCCGAGCAGGTTCCCCCACCCCTCCAGCTTCACCCCCGTCACCTGGGCCGCGGGCACCACGCGGAACAGGACGCGGTCCCGCAGGTCCGGGTTGGCGAACTGATCGAAGACGCGCCGCTGGATGGTGAACACCGCGGTCCTGCCGATCACCCGCGCGTACACCTTGTCCGGGTCGGCCGTGTCCCGGCCGAACTCGAACCCGCGGTCGCCCTCGCCCGTCGCGCCCAGCCCGACGACGACCTTCAGTCGCGGCGACGCGAGGCCGAAGTCCTCCGGCTTCGCCGGGTTCTCGTCCACGTACTTGCCGAACGACCCCTGCGACGTGCCGAGCAGGTTCAGCAGTTCCAACACCGCGTTGGCGTCGGCGACCTGTCCCTTTTGCGGGGCCGGCTCGACGAACCGCCACAGGGTCTCCTTCGCGCCCGGCACCGGGGCGTCCTTCGCCAGCACGTAGGTGTTCGCCCCGCTCACGCCGATCCGCACGGGCGCCGTGTCAGAGAACGACGGCAGCGACGGGTCGAGCAGGTCCAGCCGCGACTTGGCGACCGCCGCCATCGCGTCCACCATTTCGGTGCCCGCGCCGATCTTGACCACCGTCGGGAGCGTGAACTCGGCCGCGGGTTCGCCGGGCCGGGTGCGGCGCACGTAGACCGTCTCGCCCTCCTTGCGGCCGAACTCCAGCTTCGTCGGCTCGCCCTTCTTCACCGGCTCGGCCTTCGGGGCGGTCGGCGGGTTGAACCCGTCCACCCACACGTACACGGTCGCGGACACAGCGGTGAAATTGGCCGGGTTCGGCACCGGGAAGTCCTTGATGTTCCGCTTCGCACTGACCACGTCCCGGAGGCGCTCGATGGGGAGGGCGAACGCGTCCTGCGGGTCGCCCGGCCCGCCGTACAGCTTCCAGGTGGGTCCGACGCGGCGGAGCTTGGTCGGCCGGTCCGGCGCCTGACCGGCGAGAACGATGTCGAGGCCGTCCACGCTCTTGCCGCGCGCGACCGGGAGCAGGTCGCGGTCGCGGAGCGGGTTCGGGTCGGCGACGACCGCGGCGAGGCCGGCCAAGTTGGTCGCGCTCGCGCGGATCACGCCCGGCGTCCCTTCGACGCTCACGTACACCTTCCCGCCCGGCGGCGGCTGGGGCGGCATCCCCGGAATCGTCGGGGGCGGGGCCGCGCCGCCCTCCGTCTTGCCGAAGTACACCACCGCCGTCTGCTTGTCCTTGGTGCGCATCTCGACGCGCACGCGGTCCGGGTTGTCCGGGTTCAGGCCGTACTCGGCGAGGTCTTTGGGGTCGTCGATGAAGTCGCCCGTGGCGAGCGCGGAGACGTTGGCGAGGGCGCGGAGCAGCGGGCCGACGCCGGTGAACGCGAGCGGGGAACCGGTCGGGTCCCCTTCGGAATCGGCGTCGCCCCACCCGGCCGGGCTGGCGAACGTCCACCCGCCCGCGGCGGTGCGGGCGAGCGCGAGTTCCTTCTTCTTGTTGGGCAGTTCGAGCTTCACGTACTCGACGTCTTCGCCCATCGCCCGGCTGTCGGAGGGGAACACGGACTTGACGCGGAAGTCGGCGGTCCACTTGGCGAGATCGACCGCCTTCCCGCTCCCCTTCTGGTCGCGGAACAGCGCGTCCAACTCGCCGCGGGGGACCGCCATCGGCCGCGCCCGTGTCGAGGTGGTGACGAACACCACCGCCTTGGCGCCGATGGTCACGTCGCCCAGGTTGACGGTGGACGCCTTGTCGCCGCCCCGGCGGAGGGTGACCTTCAGGCCGGGCGGGTCGAGGCCGTGGACGGCCGGGTTCGAGGTGAGGTCGCCGGACGCGGTCGGCTTGGCCTTCATGAGCGCGGTGACGACGGCCCGGACGGCCGCCCCGTCGGCCGCGGCGCGGAACGGTTCGACGATCTCCCACGTGTTCTTGGCCGCGTCGGTGCGGACCAGCTTGAGCCGGGTGCCGGTGTCACGGTCCATCTCGACCGTGTCGATCTCGTCCCCCTTGACCCCGATCAGTTCCTCGGTAAGGACGTCGGTGCCCGGCGACTTGTTCTCCGTGGTGAACGTGAGGACGAGCAGCACGACGACCACGGCGAACACGGACCCGATCAGAATGGCGGTCTGGCGGAAGTTCATGGACGGACGCTCCGGTGCGGTCCTGGCTGTACAGCGGGGAAGAGAAGACCCCTCACCCGGCTCGAAGACTCGCCGACCTCTCCCCGCGAAGCGCGGGGCGAGGTGTTGTCTCTGGATTTCGCGTGACGCAACACGCAACGAGTAGCCACACGGTCCCGCAACTCTTCCACCTCGCCCCGGCTTTGCGGGGAGAGGTCGCGGCGCTTCGCCGCGGGTGAGGGGTCTTCTCGCCCCCGCGCCCCCGTCCGGTCACGTCGCGCGGCGGCGGATCATCCACACGCTCGCGCCCATCCCGGTCACCACCATCAGGGCGAACAGGAGCGGGAACCACAGCCCGCGGGTCTCGTCGGCGGTCGGGGGCAGGGCGAACGTCTTGTACTTCTTGGACTCCACCCCGATCGCCAGGGCCGGCCGGTCGCGGAGCCAGTCCACGGTGCCGCCCACCAGGTCGAACGCGATCGGGTCGGTGACCTCCCGCCCCTGGCGGGCGAACGCGTCGGACACGATCAGCCCGTTGCCGATCACGGCCACCCGCCCGGACTCGCCCTCGGACACCGCCACGCCGACCGGGCGCGGGCTCTCGGTGAACTGCTTGGCGGCGCGGACGGCGGCGCTGGCGTTCAGCTCGCTGCCGATCCGGCGGATGTCCCGCGGCTGCTCCTCCTCGAGCCAGTTGACGCGGCCGGGGGAGGTCATGAGCAGCGGCAGCGCGCGGTAGGCCGGCCCGCCGCCCGGAACCGGCGCGACCGGCCGCCAGTTCTGGGCCAGGAACACCGCCTTCTCGCCCAGGGCCATCGCCACCGGGTTCCGCGCCTTCACCGCGTTGGGGGTGAAGATGACGGCCGCGACTTCCGGCGGCAGTTCCAGTTCGCGGGAGAACTCGCTCAACACGAGCCGGTCCCCGAGCCGCACGTTGAACTCCAGCAGCAGCCCCTCGAGGCCGGTCGGGAGCACCCGGTCCTTCGCGCCGAACCGCGCGCCGGCCAGCACGACCAGCTTGCCCTTCTTGGTGCCCCGCGGCTCGGTCATGTACTGGCGGAGGGCCGCGACGTGCGCCTCGGACAGCGGCGCGGTCGGCTCGGCGACCACCACCACCGCGGCGTCGTCGGGCACCTTCGCGGCGGCCGGGTCGAACCGGAGCGGCCTCACCTCCAGGTAGTTCCGCTCCAGGTACGCCTTGAGCCGCGCGGCCGACGCGCCCGGACCGACCTCGTCGCCCGGCGGCGGGTCGAGGTTCAACTCGCCGGCCTGTTGGGTGAAGTACACGACGGCCTTCTTCTCGCTCTCGGAGAGGAACAGCAGTTCCCGCATCAGCCGCGCCTCGCCGACGAACGACCGGCCGCTCTCCCCGCCGGGCGCGGACGCCGCGTCGCGCTGGGTGAACTCGTCGTCGCGGATGAACGAGTGCCGCTTCTCGTCCTCGCCGACGGTCACCAGCACGCCGGTCTCGTTCGCCTCCAGCACCGGGTACTTGGCGGCCAGCGTGCGGTACTCGCCCTTGTTCGCGACCGGGCTGATCGTCTTCACCTGGAACTTGCCGTTACTGGCGTCCCGGCAGTTCTCCAGAAGCCGGCGGATGTCGTCGGCCGAGCTGCGGCCCTCGGACAGGATGGCGTACGCGGTCACCGGCTGGTCGAGCCGGCCCAGGAACTCCTTGCTGCCCGTGGACAGCGAGTAGAACCCCTCGCTGGTGGTGTCCAGTTTGTTCGGCAGCTTCGGGCCGAGGAACAGGTTCAGGGCGACCAGCACGACGAACAGGAGCAGCACGCTCAGCCCCATGTTGGCCCCGTACACCAGCTTCCGCAGGGTGCTGTTGTTCCGCTCCTCGGCCCGCGCCGGTTGCGCGGACAGGAACATCAGCCCGGCGCCGGTGACGATCATCAGGAGCGGGTACAGCACCCACTTGGCTTCCTTTTCCTTATCCTTCTCCCGCCAGTCGGCCAGCGCCCCGCTCCACCGGTAGAAGTACCACACCCCGGCGACGATCAGGAGCGCGCCGATCAGCCCGCCCACGGCCAGGATCAGGGCGCGGGCGTCGGCCCGCTGCCGCGCCTCCGTCGGCGGGGGTACGCTCGCCAGCAGCCACAGCGCGCCGGCGACGGCGGTCAGGAACCCGCCGGCCGACAGGATGCCGCCGACGATGTAGTCGTTGCGGGCCGGGTCCTTCGGCTTGAGCGGCGCGTCGTCCAGGCTGAACGGGTCGTCCGCCTTCTTCTGCGCGTCCGCCTCGGGCACCGCGGCGGCGGCGCGGGTCGATTTGAAGACGGTCCACCCGCACAGCGCCAGGAGCAGGGCCGCCAGGCCCAGCAGGACGAACCCGGCCGACTGCCGGTCGGTGCGGACGAACTCGACGACCGGGTTCGGGCCGGAGATCGGGGTCGGGTCGGGTGCGGCGGACGGCGTTGGTTGCATGGGAGTTCAGTGGGGTCGGGCGTGGCCGGGCGTCAGTTCCACTTCCGGGCTTCGAGCACCTTCACCGACAGGAACAGGCCGAACACGGCCGCCGACGCCCACACCAGAACGTCGCGCACCGGCAACTGGCCGTTGAGCGACTCCTGCCACAGGTCGATGTACGACAGCCGGGTGAAGAACTGCTTGCCGACCAGCCCGAAGCCGGTGACCCGCTCCTTCAAGAAGTAGCAGTACATCAGGAAAAACATCATCGCGAACGTGAGCACCGCGGCGACGATCTGGTTGGATGTCAGGGCCGAGAAGAACAGCCCGGCGGCGACGAACGCGGCCCCGCACGCGGCCAGCGCGAGGTAGAAGCTGAGCAGCGGCCGGTAGTCGAACGGGGTGCCCGCTTCCATCCGCAGGGCGACCAGGAACAGCCCGGCCGGGAGCCAGCACACCAGGAAGAAGAACCACGTCGCCAGGAACTTGCTCAGCACGATCGGGGCCTCGCTCACCGGGCTGGTGAGCAGCACCTCCAGGCTCCCGGTGCGCTTCTCCTCGGCCAGCAGTCGCATCGTCAGGGCCGGGATCTGGAGGACGACGCACACCACCGGGAACAGGCTGAAGAAGTAGTGCCGCACGATCGGTTCGGGCACCTGCTGCTGCTGCCGCCCGGCGCCCGCGAGGAGTTCGTAGAACTCGGAGTACCCGATCCACTCGGCCGCGGCCATCCCGCCGAGGACGAGGTAGCCGATGGGCGAGACGAAGTACCCGGCCAACTCGCGGCGGGTGAGCGTGACGAACTGGTTGTCCGAACACACCCCGACGGCGACGGCCAGGTACGCCACCCCCACCGCGCCCAGGATCAGCCCGCTGGGCACCAGGAACGGCGCGGGCGCGAGGGACAGTTGCGCGTTGAAGCACGCGGCCACGAACACGCCGGCCCCGACCAGCCCGACGCCGGCCAGCGCGCCCCGGAGCCACACCGGGAACTTGCCCAGCGCGCCCAGCGCCACCAGACCCAGGAACGCGAGGACCACCAGCCCGCGGCCGGCCGCCTTCCAGTAGTCGAGCGACTGGTTCGCCTTCCGCAGCACGGCCGGGCCGTCGAACAGGACCGTCGGGAACGCCGTGCGGGCGAACGCGTAGAACAGGGCCGCCGCGCCCACCGCCCCGAGCGCGAACGCGACCGAGTAGCCCACGCCCTCGTCCGCCTGACCGAGGTAGGCGCACACGAACCCGAGGCCCAGCACGGCCAGCGCCAGCCCGGTGCCGGCCAGGAAGTCCGGGCGGAACAGGCCCAGCGCCACGACCCCGACGCACAGCAGCGCGCCGATGCCGAGGATCGCGTTGAGCGCCACGTTGCGGAGCAGGTCGTCCGTCTCGTGCCGGGTGAACGGCACCGCGAACATGAGCGCCAGGAACCCGGCGCCCAGCCCCCACGGGAGCATGTAGTAGCCCATGTGCTTGGCACTGCCCGTCGCCTCGAACGGGCCGGGGAGCAGCGCCGCGGCCAGCGCCAGGACGACGAACCCGGCGGCCAGCCCGCCGTACATGCGGCGCACCTCCTGCTCGCCGTCGGTGACCGCGTGGTACAGCATCAGCGCCAGGCCCAGCCCGGCGGCCACGAACCCCCACCCCTCGGACACCCACCGCGGCCCGACCGCCCGCGTGGTGATGACGACCACCGCGCCGAGGACGAGCAGGAACAGGCCGATGAACCCGACGGCGCGGGCCAGCGCCGGCCCTTCGGTCAGGATCGCCGACGGGGCGGTCTCGACCGGCCGGGCCGCCGGGATCGGTTCGGTTGTCGCGGGCGGGATGGTGCTCATAGTGCTTCGCTTGAATCCGTGGTCGGTGGTCCGTGGTCCGTGGTCAGACGAGCAGAGCATGTTCTTCTCTGACCACGGACCACTCGATTTACGCGGCCGGCGTGTGCGTCGGTTCGGGCGCGGCCGGCGGGGCTTCCACCGCCGGGGCGGGCGCGACCGCGGTGCGGTTCCGCACCACCTCGTTGAACATCGCTTCGAGGTTCACCTTCCGCTGCTCCAGGCGGCGGAGGCTCCAGCCCTTCCCAACCAGCTTCGCGGCCAAGCTCTCGCGCGGATCCTTGTGGTCCCGCGCCTTCACCTCGAACTCGGTCAGGTCGTCGCCGTGCGGCTTCGCGTCCACCGACGCGAGTTCCGGCTGCTCGCGGAGGAACGCCGCGACCTCGTGCGACGGGCCGCGCACCTCGACCACGTAACTCGGCTCCCGGCCCGCGATGGACTTCAGCGTCTCGTCGAGCTTGATGCGGCCCTTGTCGATGATGATGACCCGGTCGCACACCTTCTCGACTTCCGGCAGGATGTGCGTGGACAGCAGCACGGTGTGCCGGCCGCCGAGTTCCTTGATGGTGTTGAGCGTCTCGTTGATCTGGACCGGGTCGAGTCCGCTGGTCGGCTCGTCGAGGATGAGGATGGGCGGGTCGGCGAGGAGCGAGTCGGCGAGGCCGACGCGCTGCCGGTAGCCCTTCGAGAGCGTGCCGAGGAGGCGGTTCTGCACCTCCTTGATCTGGCACTTGCCGAGGCAGTAGTCGATGCGGGCGGTGCGGCCGGCGCGCGCGACGCCCTTCAGCTTGGCGCGGTACGTCAGGTACTCGCGGACCCGCATTTCGGGGTACAGGGGCACGCTTTCGGGCAGGTAGCCGATCCGCTTGCGGACCTCCATCGACTGGTACATCACGTCGAACCCGGACAGCCACGCGTACCCGCTGGACGCCGGGAGCCAGGTGGTGAGGACGCGCATGCAGGTGGACTTGCCGGCGCCGTTGGGTCCGAGGAACCCGACCAGTTCGCCGGGCCGGACCTGGAACGACACGTCGTCCACGGCCAGTACGGGGCCGTAGTTCTTGGTGAGGTTGCGGACGTCGATCGCGGGCGTCGCCATGTTCGACCGTGAGTGTGGCGCCCCGTGGGGCGGATCGGTTGCCGAACGTGTAACGGTCACGCCGACTGGGACGTGACATGATGATATGACGCCGAAGGGTCGCGACAAGACAGGAGGGAGTTGCCCGCCGAAGGGAGTAGTCGCACACCACCGGAAGCTGGAGCATCTCGCCCACCGGACGACTAGGGGCTGGTATTCACGCCGCCATCGGGTACTGTTGGGTGATTCCGCATCGTCCTCGAAGACGGGTGTCGCCCGATGAAGCCCGATCTGCCCGCCGCGATCGCCCGGTACGGCACCGAGGCCAAAGCCAAACTGTCGAACGCCGCGGCCAGTGGCGAACCCGAAGACCAACTGCGCGCCCCGCTCGAAACGCTGTTCGCCGACCTCGTAGAACTCTGCAAATTTCCCCGCAACGCGATCGCGGCCGTCGGCGAGTCCGCGATCGCCAGTTTGAAGACTCGTCCCGATTACGCCATTACGATCCGCGGCGCGCTGGTCGGGTTCGTCGAAGTGAAAGCGCCCGGCAAAGGCGCTGACCCGCGGAAGTACAAGGGGCACGACAAGGAGCAGTGGGAGAAACTGAAGTCCCTGCCGAACCTCCTCTACACCGACGGCAACGCCTTCAGCTTGTGGCACAACGGCGAACTGGCCGGCACAATCGTCGCGCTCAAGGGCGACGTGGAATCGTCCGGCAAGGCGCTCGCCGCCCCGCCCGAACTCCTCGGCCTGTTCGACAACTTCTTCCGCTGGGAGCCGATCCCGCCGAAGACGGCCCTGGAGCTGGCGAAGGTGTCCGCCCGGCTCTGCCGGCTCCTCCGCGACGAGGTGACGGAACAACTCGCCGAAAGTAGCGAAGCCCTCACCGCGCTCGCAAAAGACTGGCGAAAGTTGCTGTTCCCCGAAGCCGACGACAAACAGTTCGCCGACGGCTACGCGCAAGCCGTGACGTTCGGCCTGCTCATGGCCCGCGCCCACGACATCTCCCTGACCACCGGGCTGGATCACGCGGCCAAGCAACTCGGGCAGACCAACTCGCTCATCGGGGCCGCCCTCCGGTTGCTCACCGACGACGCGAACAATCAGGCGACGTTGAAGACCTCGCTCGGCACCCTGACGCGGGTTCTCGACGCCGTGAATTGGCACACCATCAGCAAAGACAAGGCCGACGCCTGGCTCTACTTCTACGAAGACTTCCTGGATGTCTACGATCACGATCTGCGGAAGCTGACCGGCTCGTACTACACGCCGCCCGAAGTCGTCGGGACGATGGTGCGGCTCGTCGATGACGTTCTCCGAAGCCCTCGGTTCGGCCAGACGGCCGGGCTGGCCTCGCCCGCCGTCACCGTCGCCGACCCCGCCGTCGGCACGGGCACGTTCCTGCTCGGCGTCCTCCGGCGAATTGCGTCCGCCGTCGAAGCCGATCAGGGCGAAGGGGCCGTGCCGCAGGCCATCGAGGCGGCCATCGGTCGGCTCATCGCCTTCGAGATGCAACTCGGCCCGTTCGCCGTCGCCCAGCTCCGGATTCACGCCGAACTACTGCAACTCATCGGTAAACTTCCCAAAGCCCCGGTGCGGATGTTCGTCACGGACACGCTGGCGAACCCGTACATCGAGACGCAAGGCCTCGGCTCCATGTACGCCCCATCGACGACTCCCGGCGGCAGGCGAACGAAATCAAGAAGACGGAACGCATCACCGTCGTCATCGGCAACCCGCCGTACAAGGAGAAGGCGAAGGGCCGCGGCGGGTGGATCGAAGACGGCGACTCCGCCCGCGGAAAAGCACCGCCGCTGAACGTGTGGCAGCCGCCGCGCGAGTGGGACGTCGGGGCACACGCCAAGCACCTCCGCAACCTGTACGTCTACTTCTGGCGGTGGGCCACCTGGAAGGTGTTCGACCACGACCCGAAGCACAACACCGGCGTCGTCTGCTTTATCACCGTCGCCGGGTTCCTCAACGGCCCCGGCTTCCAGAAGATGCGCGACTACCTCCGCCGCACCGCCGACAGCATCTGGGTCATCGACTGCTCGCCGGAGGGCCACCAGCCCGACGTGCCCACGCGCATCTTCCAGGGCGTGCAGCAGCCGGTGTGTATCGTGCTGGTGGCGCGGTCGAAGGTGAAGACCACCGAGACGCCGGCCGCGGTCAAGTACACCGTCCTGCCGGAAGGCAAGCGCGAGGGGAAGTTCGCCGCCCTGGAACAACTCACGCTTGATGGCAAGGGCTGGCGCGACTGCCCCACCGACTGGCGCGCCCCGTTCCTGCCAGCCGCGACCGGTGACTGGGCCACCTACCCGGCACTCGACTACTTCTTCGCCTACAACGGCTCCGGCGTCATGCCCGGTCGCATCTGGATCATCGCCCCCGATGCCGACTCGTTCACGAAACGATGGAAAGCGCTTGTGGAGGCCAAGCCTGAGCAGAAGGAAGCGTTGTTCGTTCCGCACTTGAACAACGGCGTACTGGGCGACCGGCACGTTCATCGGATCGTGTCGAAGGGATTGCCCGGCTACCCGGATAACCTGAAGCCGATTGCCGATGACACGGGTGATTGCCTGCCGCCGATACGCTATGGCTTCCGCTCCTTCGACCGCCAGTGGATCATCCCCGATAACCGCGTCATCAATCGGCCCAACCCGGAACTCTGGCGGGCACACTCCGATAAGCAGGTCTACCTGACAGCACCGAGCGACCGATCACCGACCGCAGGGCCAGCACTGACATTCACAACGCTGATACCCGATCTGCACCACTACAACGGTCGCGGCGGTCGGGCGTTCCCCCTCTGGCGCGACAAGTCCGCGACGGAGCCGAACCTGCCGCCGAAGTTGCTCGTCTTCCTGGCGACGACGTACAACGCGGCGGTGACAGCGCAAGACCTGATGGCGTACCTCGCGGCGGTGGCGGCGCACCCGGCGTACACGGCCCGTTTCCACGAGAACCTGTCGCAGCCGGGGTTGCGCATTCCGCTCACGGCGAAGGGCGACCTGTTCACCGCGGCCGTGGAACTGGGCCGCAAGGTGATCTGGCTGCACACCTTCGGCGAGCGGTTCGCGGACGCGAAGGCGGGTCGCCCGGCCGGACCGCCGCGACTGCTGAAGGATCGCGCGCCGCGCATCCCAAAGGAGGGCGCGATCCCCGCCGGCGCGGACGCGATGCCGGACGACATGGTTTACGATGAGACCAAGCAGAGGTTGCACATCGGCACCGGCTTCATCGACACGCTCCCGCCGGCGGTGTGGGCTTACGAGGTGTCCGGCAAGCAGGTGCTGACGCAGTGGTTCAGCTACCGGAAGAAGAACCGCGAGCGCCCGATCATCGGCGACCGCCGGCCGCCTTCGAAGCTGGGCGAGATTCAACCAAAGGAAGGGTGGATTGCCGAATACACGACGGAGTTGCTGAACGTACTTCACGTTCTGGGAAGGCTCGTCGAACTGGAACCGGCGCAGGCGACGCTGTTGGAGCAAATCTGTTCTGGGCCGCAGATCACCGGGGCCGATCTCGCCGGCGATCCCCTGCACGTTCCCCAGGGGTGGCAGAAGTCGTTGAAGGTGGACACAAACAGTCTCTTCGACGAGGACGCGTGATTTCTCTCCCCGGATATAAACCCCTGATTTCGGACGAAACAGGGCCGAAAAGCCTTTGAATCGCCTGCCATTCTGACGTTTATGGGCAAAGCCCCCCGCCCAAGCGCCCCGAACGGCCGTGAGGCGCGTTGCCCAAATCCCCTCACCGTTCCACGTGGAACGTCTGTACATGTTAGAATGACGCGCGTCTGAACCTCCGGTGAGAATCTGAGGCGCACCCTTTCGCCATCATCACCGGGGCGGTAAGCTTTATCTCTACCTGCCTTCCCGCACATGCGCCCCGCGAGCCGCTCGCCATGATTCGCACGTCCGGTTGCCTCCTACTCGTCGCCGCCCTCCTCCTCGTGCCGCGAGCCGATGGCGCGTCGGCCGATGTCGCGCCCCCGCCGCGCGAGAAGGCCGATTCGCCCAAAGCACAGGGGGCTGACGCCCCCCGCTCCGGGGGCAACAACAAGATGCCGCTCACCGGCCTCGCGCCCGCCAAGCCGATGTTCGACGCGTGCGTCTACCAATACCCCGTCAGCACCACCGACGCGCAGTGCCAGGCGTTCGTGAACCAGGGGCTGGGGATGTACTACTCCTACGTCTGGATCGAAGCCGCCCGCGCATTCGAGACGGCACTTCAGCATGATCCCGATTGCGCCTACGCGTGGCTCATGCTGCACCGCTCGCTGGAGAAGTGGGGCAAGCCGGGCACCGTCCCGCCCGCCGGGCCGTACGTCGCGGTCCTCGGCGGCATGGTGTACGGCAAGCTGCCGACCCGCGTCGGCAAGAACGCACAGGACTACGCCCTCGACATGGCCCGCGAACTCCTGCCGAAGGCCAACCCGCGCGAACAGCTTCACATCCAGTCGCGGTTGCAAGAAAAGGGCATGTGGCCGAACGTCGGGCCGACCGAACGCGTGAAGAAGGCGCAGCAGTCGCTCGACGAACTGCTCACGCTCCACGAGGACGACGAGGAAGGCTGGTTCTGGCGGGCGCAACTCGCCAAGGGCGACGGCCCGAACGCGACCGCCGTGTTCTACAAGGCGCTACTGAGGGTCAACCCGCTGCACCCCGGCGCGAACCACGAGTTCGTCCACTTCTTCGAGAACGTCCGCCGGCCGGCGCTCGGCTGGCCGTACGCGGAGGGGTACATGAAGTCGTCGCCCGGCATCCCGCACGCGTTCCACATGCAGTCGCACCTCGGCACGCGAATCGGCAAGTGGGGCGTCACCAGCGATTGGAGCTGGCGCGCGATCGAGCTTCAAGTGGAGTACCACAAGCATCAGGGCGTCACGCCGGGCGAAGATCACCAGTTCAACCACCACATGGAAACGCTGACGCGCAGCCTCGTCCACGACGGCCGGTTCGCGGACGCGAAGAAGATCAAGGCGATGGCGGAGGGCTACAAGTACGCGTTCCGCCCGGAGTGGCTGCGGATGGCGATCGGTCAACGCGACTGGGACGAGGCCCAGAAGCTGATCGAGCAGTTCCGCCGCACGGACAAGTCGAACGGGGCGTACTACGCGGCGCTCGTGTCACTCGAGAAGGGCGACACCGAGCAAGCCGGCCGCGAGATCGACACGCTCCGGCAGGCGTCGCAGTCGCGCAAGGCCGACAAGGCGCTGGAGCGGCGGTTGTGGGAAGTGCAGGGCCGGCTGATGTGCCAGAAGGGCGAGGGCGAGGCCGGGCTGAAGCTCTTCAAGAAACTGGTGGACGCGACCAAGAACGACTTCGGCCACCACGCGTGGGGCAACGGCGCGGTGTACATGGAGTCGTGGGGCGTGGGCGCGCTCGAAGCCGGCAGCGTGGCCGACGCGGAGGAAGCGTTCCAGGAGGCGCTGGCGCACGACGCGGGGAGCGTTCGCGGCGCGCTGGGCCTGTGGGCGCTGTGCGAGCGACTCGGCCGCACCGAAGAGGCCGACCGCTACCTGCGGCTCGCGCACCGCGTCTGGGCGAAGGCCGACCCGAAGGACTTCGCCGGGCTGCAAGCCGACATGGCGAAGCGGGCCAACAAGGTCGCCAAGTCCGTCGCGATGGGCGAGTAGGTACGAGACTCGAAACACCAACCCCGACCTACGATGACGCGCATCCTTCTTACCTTGTCGCTCGCACTCGCTCCCGCCCTCACGCTCGGCGCGGCCGACCCGTGCGTGTCCGGCACACCCGTGGGCAAGCGGCCGGGGCCGTACAGCTTCCTCGTCGCCACCGGGCCGCAGCGCGGGCAGCAGACGTGCTACGTCTGTGAACAGCACGAAGGGAACAAGCCGGCCGCGGTGGTGTTCGCGCGCACCACCTCCGACCCACTCGGCAAACTGATGGCGAAACTCGACGCCGCGGCCATCGCCAACAAGGACGGCGGGGGCAAGGTGTGGATGACGCTGCTCGCGGAGAAAGCCGACCTCGACGCGCTCGCCAAGTGGTCGCAGAAGCAGGGGTTGAAGGGCGCGCCGGTCGGGGCGTTCGAGGACGCGGACGGCCCGCCGTCGTACAAGCTGCACCCGGACGCGGACGTGACCGTGATCCTTTTCGCGAAGCAGAAGGTGGTCGCCACCTTCGCGTTCCGCACCGGCGAACTCGACGACAAGGCGATAGCAGCGGTGATGAAGGCCGTGCCGCCGGTGTTCGAGAAGTGACGCCGATTCATATCCTGTCCCGATGAGTTTCACCCGCCTACTGCTCCGTCTCGCGCTCGGGCACCGGCTCCCGGTCACGTCCGGCGAACTGCGCGTCCGCGGTCCGTCCGCGCCCATCACCATCCGTCGCGACAAGTGGGGCGTGCCGCACATAGCAGCCGAAAGCGAAGCGGACGCGCACTTCGCGGTCGGGTTCTGCCAAGGACAGGACCGCGCCGGGCAACTCGAAGTGATGTGGCGGCTCGTCCGCGGGCGGCTCGCGGAGTGGGTCGGCCCGGTCGCGCTGATCGCGGACCGCGCGAGCCGGCGGATCGGCTTCCGCCGCGCCGCGGAGGCGCAACTGGCCGCGCTGTCCCCGGAGGCGCGGGCCGCGTTCGGGGCGTTCGCCGCGGGCGTGACCGCCGGTACGACGGTCGGCCTTCCGCAGAAACCGCACGAGTTCGCCATCGTCGGCGGGCAGCCGTCGGCGTGGGACGCGGCCGACGTACTCGGCCTCATCAAGCTGCAATCGTTCCTGCTGCCGTCCAACTGGGACGTGGAGTTGGCGCGGCTGCGCATCCTGCTGGCGGACGGCGCGGACGCGCTGACGGCGCTCGACCCCGCTATGTCCGGGCGAACCCGGAGCGTCAGCGACGGGGTGA
>JAYUBA010000494.1:0-1938 GCA_043741075.1 Frigoriglobus sp. | reverse complement strand
TTCCGGCGGGGTCGCGCCGGGCATACCGGGGTACGAGCCGGGCAGGTTCGCCATGATCGTCTGGTTCTTCGACGCCACCTCGCCCCCGGCGTCCAGGTAGATCTTGTCCTGGAGGATCTCCTGGATGACGATCGCCATCCGGTCGGGCAGCCCGCGGGTGTCCACCTGCGGCTTGGCGCCGGTGTTCAGCGCCACCATCCGCTTCTGGATCAAGGTGGACAGTTTGAACCGCCCGCCCACCTTGTTCACGATCCACTCTTCCTTCAGCTCGTCCAGCATGTTCGGCCCCCTTGTTGACCTCGCGGCCTGTCGCGGCGAAGCGCCGCTTCACAGCCGCGATGATTGACCTCGCGGCCTGTCGCGGCGGAGCGCCGCTTCACAGCCGCTCCAATTGGTTGAATCGCTCGCGGATCACGTGTTCCAGGGCGGTCACGGCTTCGGTCAGGTCGCGGTTCACGATCCGGTGATGGAACTCGCCGACCCGTGTCAGTTCCTCGCGCGCGGTGTCCAGCCGGCGCTGGATCCGCTCCTCCGACATGTCCCGCCGCCCCCGCAGGCGGGCTTCCAACTCTTCGAAGCTCGGCGGCGCGATGAACACCGACAGGCAATCCGGGCACAACTCGCGGACGCGGGCCGCGCCCTGCACGTCGATCACCAGAATTACGCCCTTGCCCTGCGCCCGGTACGGGTCCACCTCGCTCCGCGGGGTGCCATAGTAGTCGCGCCCGAACACCAGCGCGGATTCGAGCATCCGCCCGTCCTCGTCCGCCTTGCGGAACTCGCCCACGCCCCAGAAGTAGTAGTCGGTGCCGTCCTTCTCGCCGGGGCGCTGTTCGCGGGTGGTCGCGGTCACCGCCCGCCGCAGCGACAGGTTCGACCCCGCGAGCAACCGGTCCACCACCGTCGTTTTGCCGACCCCGCTGGGACCGGAGACGACGATCAGGGGGGCGCGGGGCGCGGAGTGTGGGGCGCGGAGTTCGGAACCCGAGCCGGCGGTCGGGTCGGCTCCCGGCGGGTTTCCGGTATCGGGCCTTTCACTCCGCATTCCGCGCTCCGCGTCCCGCGCCCGAATCATTCCACGTTCAGCACCAGCTCGCGCAGCTTTTCGAGCGTCGCCTTGACCTCGAACACGTGGCGGCTGATCGCGACATCGCCGGCCTTCGAGCCGATGGTGTTCGTCTCGCGGCCCATCTCCTGAATCACGAACTCCAGCTTCCGCCCGGCCTCCTCGCCCTTGCGGACCAGTTCCGCGAACTGCTCCAGGTGGCTGGTGAGTCGCGTCACCTCTTCCGACACGTCGGTGCGGTCCGCGAACAGCGCGACTTCGCGGATGATGCTCTCGGCGCTCAGCACCACCCCGGCGTCGGCGACGGCCTGCCGGACGCGGTCGAGGGTGCGCTGCCGGTAGTCGGTCACGACCGCGGGGAGGAGCACGCGGATCGCGTCGAGTTGCTCCGCGACGGTGCGGTGGTAGCCGAGCAGTTCGGCCGCCATCGCCTTCCCCTCGTCGCGGCGCATCTCGTTGAGCTTGGCGAGGGCCGCGTCGAGGGTCTTCTCCACCACCGGCCACTCGTCGTCGGGCGGGGCGCCGCCGTGCCGGTTCTCCGGGGCGACGCCGGGAAGCGCGAGCGCGCCGGACGCGAGCGGGGCGGCGAACTCCGGCGTGCCGGCCTCGTCGCACGCGCGGCGGATCTGCCGCAGGTAGTCGGCCAGCGTCGTGAGGTTCAGCGCGGGCACCGCGGACTGGCCCTGGCGTTCGACGCGCACGTGAACGTGGAGGGTGCCGCGGCGCACGTGCCGGCGCACGACCTTCTCCAGTTCGGACTCGTACAGCGGGTACGGGTCGGAGCCGCGCACGGTGAGCTTCAGGTGGCGGTTGTTGACGGCCCGCACCTCGACCTCCACGCCCACGGCGTCGGTCTGGGTGCGGGCCGCACC
>JAYUBA010000493.1:0-6571 GCA_043741075.1 Frigoriglobus sp. | reverse complement strand
CGTGAGCTTTGGCAGGCCAGAGGCCCACCCCACATTCCAGCCGCGCCATATTTCCTGAACGCGCACTATCTGCGGCTCCTCTTCCCGCACTTCACCCCACCTTTCTCAGCAGCGTGACGCGGCCGGTGCTGACCCACTCGACCACGAAGATGTTGCCGTCCTTGTCGAACGCGGCGTCGTGCGGGTGAACGAACTTGCCGGCCACCCACTCCTTCGGCTGCGACCGGATCTTGAACCCGTCGAGCACCTTCTTCCGCCATTCCTCGTCGTCGCCCAGGTGAACGATCGGCTTGTTCGCCTTGTCGAACAGGCTGACGCGGGCGTGCAGGTCGGGGACCATCAGCACGTCGCCGCGGACCTTCGCGTGCGCCGGGAACAGCACCACCTTCTCCTTCTCGGTGGCGGCCAGCGCCGTGCCGTCGAGGGTGAACCACTGGAGCCGGCCGTTGGCGCGGTCGCACACCACGAGCACCGGCTTGTTCGGGTCGCGGGCGTCCACCCACTGCCCGTGCGGCGTGGCGAGTTGACCGAGTTGAGCGCCGCCGCCGCCGAACACCTTCACCAAGTTGGCGTCCTTGTCGTAGTTGAGCATGTAGTTCGAGCCGTACCCGTCGCCGACGTTGAACCCGCCGTCCGGCAGCCAGCAGATGTTGGTCGGGTTGTACGCGGGCCAGATCACCCGCCGCTTGTCCTTCGGGTCCGTCCGCACGTCGTACTCCGGGCACTCCGGCCGGCCCTTCGCCCACACGAACTCGCCCTTCAGGTTCGTCTTCACGAGCTTGCTGTTCGGGGTCCAGGTGTTGCACAGGTAGATGAACTCCTCGCCGCCCTCCTTACGAATCTCGATACCGTGGCCGCCGCCGTGCCAGTCCTTGCCGAACGAGCGGACGAACTTGCCCTTCGGGTCGAACACGATCACCGTGTCCATCTGCTTCCCGACGCCCTGGTGCGTGACGTACACCAGCCCCGCCGAGTCGAGGGCGACGTTGTGGGTTGTCTGCCACGCGTAGTCGGCGGGCAGTTCGCCCCAGTTGTGGACGCACTCGTACTTGTGCCCCTCGACGCCGATCACCGGGTTCTTCTCGTCGGCCTTTTTGCTCATGCCGAGGAGGATCGGCCCGGTGCCCGCAACAGCGGCGGTGGCGATGAATTCGCGGCGGTTCATGGTGGGAGAGTGGGTGGTGGGGTGCAGGGTAGGTGTGGGACGAAGAAAGTGTACGCGGGCGAAATGAGGAACGCAACGCGCCACGCGATAAGCACAGGGCTTCCGCCCTGTGCTACGTCCGCCGGCCCTCCGGGCGAAAACCAAAAACACCCCGCCGTATCCGCCTCGTCTTCAGTTTTGTCTTCCGCCCGGAGGGCCGGCGGACGTAGCACAGGGCGGAAGCCCTGTGCTTATCGCGTGGCGGGTGCGCGGTAAGATGTCGTTCGCACCCCACCCGCGGAGTTCTTCCCATGCGCCTTCTCCTTTCACTCGCGCTCGCACTCGGCTTCTCGCTGCCGGCCCTCGGCGCGGAGAAGAAGAACGTCCTGTTCCTGATCGCCGACGACCTCGGTATGCAGGTCGGGTGCTACGGCGACGCGGTCGCGAAGACGCCGAACATCGACGCGCTGGCGAAGACCGGCACGCGGTTCACGCACGGGTTCGCGTCGGTGTCGTCGTGCAGCCCCAGCCGGGCCACGCTCCTCACCGGCATGCCGACCCACCAGTGCGGGCAGTACGGTCTCGCACACGGTACGCACAACGCGTCGTCGTTCCGCACGGTGCGCGGCCTGCCGGCGCTGCTCGCCCCGGCGGGCTATAGGTCGGGCGTGATCGCCAAGTTGCATGTGCAGCCGAAGGAGGTGTACCCGTTCGACGTGGAGGTGCCCGGCAACGGGCGGAACCCGGTGCAGATCGCGGGGCAGGCGAAGACGTTCGTCGCCGACTGCGGCGACAAGCCGTTCTTCCTGCTCGTCGGGTTCACCGACCCGCACCGCGCCGCGAAGGGCTTCGCCAACGACCTGAAGTTCCCGCCGGAGGTGCCCGCGGTGAAGTTCGACCCGAAGGCGGTGCCGGTCCCGTACCACCTGCCGGACACCGCCGACGTGCGGGCCGAACTCGCGGAGTATTACCAGGCGGTCGCCCGCCTCGACCACGGCGTCGGGCTGGTGCTGAAGGTGCTCGAAGACGCGAAGCAACTCGACAACACGCTCGTGATCTTCCTAAGCGACAACGGCATCCCGTTCCCCGGCGCGAAGACGACGCTCTACGACGCGGGCCTTCACCTGCCGCTGATCGTCCGCAAGCCGGGCCAAAAGGCGGGCGTGGCCTGCTCCGCGATGGCGAGTTGGACCGACATCGCGCCGACCGTCCTCGACTGGTGCGGGGTGAAGCCGGCGCCCGTCGGCAAGAAGGACGCCCCGCTGCCGGGCCGGTCGCTGTTGCCGCTTCTGGAGAAGGAGAAGGCCGACGGCTGGGACATGGTGTTCGCGTCGCACCAGTATCACGAGGTGACGATGTACTACCCGATGCGGGCGGTGCGGACGCGGACGCACAAGTACATCCTGAACCTGGCGCACCCGCTGGAATACCCGTCCGCGTCGGACCTGTGGGGTTCGGACTCGTGGCAGGGCATCTTGAAGCGCGGCGACCCGTTCATGGGCAAGCGCGAAGTGAAGGCGTTCCTGCACCGCCCGAAGGAAGAACTGTACGACGTGGACCGCGACCCGAACGAGCTGAAGAACCTGCTGGCCGACGAGAAGTGGCTCGCGGACCCGGCGAATCAGGTGGTGGTCGCGGCGCACAAGAACTGGCTGGCCGAGTGGCGGAAGAAGACCAACGACCCGTGGCTCATCAAGAACGAACACGAGTAAAATCGTGTTTGCGGAATGCGCCGGGCACCACCGGCGTCTTACTTGGCGAACGGACAATCGAACGGCTACCCGGAATCGAGTGCCTCATGTTGTACGTGTCGCTATTCTTCGCGCTGATCGTGTGGGGGGCCGCACTCCACGCGGCCCGTCGGGCGCCGCACCCAATCCGCTGGGGTGAATTCGGCACCGTCGGGGCGGGAGCGATGTTAGCGCCCTTCCTCTGTCTGGGCTCGCCGGTCGTGGCGGGGGTGTTCGGGCTGCTGGTAGTCGCCCTTCTGATCTGGCAGGGCGTTCGCACCCGCTTGCGGACGTTCCTCCCGCTGTCGCTCGTGGCCGTCGCGATCCCGTTCGGGCTGGTCGGTCGGGAAGCAGTCCAGAAGGCGGCCGTCTACGATAAACTCCGTGAGGAATACCCGTTCGAATCGCTCGCGGACCGACTCCCCGAACCGCGGGCGGCCCTCCGCACGCCTCCGGCCAGCGCCGCCGCCCAGGAACGGTTCGACTGGTTCGAGCAGAAAGTGGAGTCCGAGGCGCGCGAATGGACGTTTCGGGCGAACAACCTCCAGCGGTTGCACGAGCGCAGCGTGAACACATTCGTCAACAGCCCCGGCTTCGGCGCGGTCCGGATGATGCGGGACGGAATCTCAAAGACGACCCTGGCGGAGCGACGCGACCGGGGTGAGACGCCGACCCAACCCGGCTCGCCGGCGGCATGGGGCCACGCGGAGCCGTTCGAGCCGATACTGGTCGCGGACCGCGAACAACTCGGTGCGTTGCACACCGACGGTACGCTGGACTTCGTGAACCCGCAAGGGTGGGGGTACGTCAAGGACCGCACGCGGGTGGCCGGGTTCCTGTCCCACCGGTTCAGCAAGGTGCCCGAGGCCAAAACCTGGCGGGTGCAGCGGATCGAGTTGGTGGGGCTGCTGAAGCACCCGGAGCCGGTGGTGTACCTGTCCGACCGTCTCCCGGCGATGGCCGAACTGCGCGACACACTAACGCGACCGCTCGACGAGTTCGAGTCGGCCGGGGTGGAAGCGGTGCGGAAGGGCGAGGACAGTTTCGCGGCCCGCCGGGGCGAGGTCGTGCGGTTCGTGGGCGGGATTCGCAGCGCCAAGCAGTGCGTGGAGTGTCACGGCGGTGCGCGCGGCGACTTACTGGGCGCGTTCGCCTACACGCTGCGGCCGAGTGGCGAGCGCCCGTGACGCCGGGCCGACGCGAATATCGAACCAACAGACCGAAGGATAGTTGTTGAGAAGAGCCTATCCCGCTTGCCTGATCCGCAAATCGTTGCACGCGGCGGCATGGCCGACTCCTGGCGAAGTTTCGTCATTGTACCAGACCGCGATTCGCGTTCTCCTGTGAACTCGCGGCGCGGGTCGCGGTTGATACCCCGGAGTCACTTCCGCGGTGCGGGGTTCGCGTCATGAAGATCGTCATTCCCGGCGGGTCGGGTCAGGTCGGTGCCATCCTCGCCCGACACTTCCACAATACCGGGCACGAAGTTGTCGTGCTGAGCCGGAAGCCGGTCCCGGCCACGTGGCGGGTTGTGTCGTGGGACGCGCAGACACGCGGCCCGTGGGCGAAGGAACTCGACGGTGCGGATGTCGTCATCAACCTCACCGGGCGGAGCGTGAACTGCCGCTACACACCCGCCAACCGTCGCGAAATCATCGAATCGCGTGTGCAATCGGCTCGGCTCGTGGGAGAGGTAATCGCGACGTGCAACCGCCCGCCGCGCGTGTGGCTTCAGGCCAGCACCGCGACCATCTACACCCACCGCTACGACGCCCCGAACGACGAGCACACCGGCATCATCGGCGGCAGTGAGCCGAACGCCCCAGACACATGGAAGTTCAGCACCGACGTGGCGACTTCGTGGGAGAAGGCGCTCGACGCGGCCCACACGCCGCGCACGCGGAAAGTGGCACTGCGCTCCGCCATGACGATGAGCGCCGATCGCGGCGGGGTGTTCGACGTGCTGCTCGGTCTGGTGCGCCGGCGCCTCGCGCGGTCGCGCCGGGGACGGGAAGCAGTTCGTTTCGTGGGTTCACGAAGCCGACTTCATCGCCGCGGTGGAGTTCTTGATTCAGCACGACGAGGTGAGCGGGCCGGTGAACCTGTCCGCACCGGAGCCGCTGTCGAACGCGGAGTTCATGCGGGCGCTCCGCGGCGCGTGGGGCGTGCGGTTCGGGCTGCCGGCGGCGCGGTGGATGTTGGAACTCGGCACATGGGCGATGCGGACGGAGTCGGAGTTGGTGCTGAAGAGTCGCCGCGTCGTGCCGGGACGGTTGCTGGACGCGGGGTTCGTGTTCCGCTTCCCGTCGTGGCCGGAAGCCGCCCGCGACCTGTGCCAACAGTGGCGCGAGCGGCGGAAGGGGTAATTTAGACGCGTCCCGCGACCTCGCGCATGGCGAGAGGGGCGTCCGGCGCGCCGGGCGTCGGGCGGTACGTCGCGAACGAGTTCTCCGTCTCCCACAGCGTCACTTCCGTCACCGGCATCCCCTGCGCCGCGACCCGCTCGAAGATCAGCCGCGCGATCGTTTCCGCGGTCGGGTTCGCGTTCACCGTTACGAACGGTTCGCCCTGCTTCAGCAACTCCGGGATGATCGGGTCGTCCTGGTGCAGCAGCATCCGATGGTCGAGCGCGTCGTCGATCCACTTGCCCGCCACGCGCTTGATCGCGGAGAAGTCCACCACCATGCCCAGCGCGTCCAGCGCCGCGGCCTCGAGCGTGATGACCGCCTTGCCGTTGTGGCCGTGCAGGTGCCGGCACTTGCCGGCGTAGTTCAGCAGCCGGTGGCCGTAGCAGAAGTGGATCTCTTTCGTCACGCGGAACATCGGCACCCCGAAGAATGATAAATGATGACTGATAAGCGATGAATCAAAACCGAAGCCCATCACAAGCGACCGGCACGATTCAATTCTGCCCTCTTGATTCATCATTCATCGTTTATCATTCATCATTCATAGTATTGGGTCGGGTCGTCCATGCCGGCTTCGGTGAAGCCGAGTTTCCGCTCCGCGCACTTGTTGCACGCCCCGCAGTGTACGCCGCCCGCCGCCGGGCGGAGGCACGAGAACGTGTACCCCAGCGGCAGCCCGCGGCCCCGGCGCAGTACATCGACCTTGTGAAGCGTCGCGTAGGGCCGGAGCACGCGGACGCTCCCGCCGAGCGCGGCGCTCACGACCCGCGCGAAGGCGTCGTAGAACGCCGGGGTCGCGTCCGGGAACGGGTTGGAGCCGAGCGGGGCCGTGGCGACTTCGGGCACGCCGTTCAGGTGGCACCAGACGAGCGGCTTGGCGAGCAGCAGCACGTTGCGGCCGGGGAGGTAGACCGCCGCGTCTGGGGTGTCGGCACCCGGCACGCCCTCGCCCGAAACGCTCCAGTGCGCGCCGTACACGTCCGCGACCGGCTGTTCCAGGACGTGCAGCGGCCGGAGCGCGGGGGCGCGGATCGCGGCGAGGAACCGGTCCAGGTGTTCGCGCTCGACCGCTTCCCAGTGGAGGCCGGTGCGGACGTAGAGGGGGAACACGGCCGGGTACGCGCGGACCGCTTCGGCGAGCAGCACGGCGCTGTCCAGCCCGCCGCTAACGAGGACGGCGAGCGGTGCGGTCGCGTTCGGCGGCCACGCGGGGGCGTTCGGGTCGCTCACCGGCGCGACCGCGCCGGGCCGTGGCGCCGGCGGCGGGGCAGTTTAGGTGGCCCGCCGGG
>JAYUBA010000492.1:0-1939 GCA_043741075.1 Frigoriglobus sp. | reverse complement strand
GAAGGGCACGACCATTAATTGGCCGGCCCGGCGCGCAAGTTGGTGCTTGGTCGGCGTTCTTCGATTGACCGATGTGCCGCCTGCTCCCGGCCGTTTCATCGACCGGAGTGGTTGTAAGCGGTCCGACAGGGGTTCCACGGACGGGATTCCGGCTTCGGGTTCGTCGGTGTCAGGACGACACTGCGGATCGAATCGCCCGGAGGTTGCTCCCGTGAGAACGAAACTGCTCGCTGCCGCCGTCGCGCTCGGCCTGTCCGCCTTCGCGTTCGCGCCAACCGCGTCCGCCCACCCGCCGGGCGGCGGGTTCGGCAACGGCAACCACGACCTGGCCCCGCACTGGCACACGACTCAGACCCCGTTCGGGGGCTACTCCTACTACGGGAACGGGTTCCACGACCTGCGCCCGCACGGCCACACGGCCGACCCGTTCAACGGGGTCACGAGTTACAGCAACGGCCCGTTCCGCGACACCCAGAGCTACAACGGGTTCCCCGGCGGCTACGGCTACGGCGGCTACAACAGCGGCTATGGCTCCCCCTACGGCGGCTTCGGCTCCCCCTACGGCGGCTACAGCAGCGGCTACGGGGGCTTCCGGCGCTGGTAAGCGACTCGATCAGAGGTAACGCGCGGGCCGGGCAGTTTCAGGCTGCCCGGCCCGCAGTGCGTTTGAATCCGCGTAAAAGGCCCGGTTTTCCGCCGACGGGCTAGAATGACGGCGAGTTCGATGGGCGTTTCGCGGCCGTGAACCCGAAGGCTCGCCAAACATGCCGATGACGCCCCGCCTCCGCAAGTTCGCCCTCACCGCGCACGTCACCAGCGCGGTCGGCTGGCTCGGCGCGGTCGTCGCGTATCTGGTCCTCGCCGTTTCCGGCCTGACCAGCCCGGACGCCCAGACGGTGCGGGCGGCCTACCTCTCGCTGGAGTTGGTCGGCTGGTACGTCGTCGTGCCGCTCGCCCTCGCGGCACTGGTCACCGGACTGGTCCAGTCTCTGGGCACCGAGTGGGGCCTGTTCCGCCACTACTGGGTGCTGGCGAAGTTCGTGCTGACCGTCGGTGCCGTCACCGTCTTGCTGATGCACATCCCGTCCGTGAGCCGCATGTCGGGCGTCGCGGCCGAGACGACCCTTTCCGGTTCCGATCACCGCGCCGAGCGGGTCCAACTCGTGGTCCACGCCGGGGGCGGGCTTCTCGTGTTGCTCGCGGCCACGGTGCTGTCGGTGTTCAAGCCGTGGGGTAAGACTCGGTGCGGTCGGCGCAAGCAAGCCGAGCGGCACAACGGGGCACCCACTGGACCGACCGCGACACCCGCCGCGCAGGGAGGCACGCACACGGCCGAACCGCCGTCCCGACCCGACGGCCGAGCGATGACCCGAACGCCCTGGGCGCTGTACCTGCTGCTTGGGGTCATCTGTTTGGTGGTGCTGTTCGCCGTTCTCCACCTCGCCAGCGGTGGCCGGGGAAACCATTGACCGCCGCCCCCGCTTACTTCTGGTAGTCCGTCGCGTAGTTGCCCGTTACGATGCGGTCGAACACCTCGCCCGGCTTCACCTCGCGGTCGGCGGTCATCACCAGGTCGTACAACTCCGGCGGCAGCACGCGCAGCACGGTCATCAGGCCGTGGACGCCCATGTGCCAGCCCTTCCGCATCCCGCGCACCTCGCGCCGGCCCATCACCCGCTTCATCATCTCCATCGACATGTTCATGTTCTGCATCATCTGCGGGTAGCCCGGCGTGTCGAACTTCGGGTCGGTCGCCGCGTCCGGGCGGGCCGGCGGGCGCGTCACCAGTTGCTTCTGGTAGTCCTCCACGTCCGAGTCCTTGCGGATGCGCGGTCCGACCTGTTTGACCATGTGGTTCATCATGTGGTGGACCATGTGGCAGTGGAATATCCAGTCGCCGGGCTTGAACGCCACGAACTCGAAGTCGGTCGCCTGCGCC
>JAYUBA010000491.1:0-1939 GCA_043741075.1 Frigoriglobus sp. | reverse complement strand
CGGCATCTGGCCGCCCTCGAACAGCCCGCTGGGCAGGTCGGCACCGGCGCTGGCGTACTGACCCTTGTGCCCGCGGCCGGCGGTCTTGCCCTGGCCGGAGCCGATGCCGCGGCCGACGCGGCGCTTCAACTTGCGCTTCTGGACGCCGGGGGAGGATACGGTAGTCAGGTCCATTAGAGGGCCACCCCACGGAGTCGGGCCACGTCCTCTTTGGTCCGCAGTTGCGACAGACCTTGGAGGGTGGCTTTGACGAGGTTGATCGGGTTGGTGCTGCCGTGCACCTTGGTCAGGATGTTGGTGATGCCGCACGCTTGCAGCACCTCGCGGACGCCCGGCCCGGCCTTCACGCCGGTGCCCGGCCCGGCGGGCACCAGGATGACCCGGCTCGCGCCGTACTTGCCGATGACGCGGTGCGGGATGGTGGTGCCGCGCACGGCCACCTTTTTGGACCGCCCGACGTTGCCCTCGCCCTCCTTGATGGCCTTCTCCACGGCCGGCGGCACCTCGTTGGCCTTGCCGTACCCGTAGGAGACCTTCCCGCGGCGGTCGCCGACCACCACGAGGGCGTTGAAGCTGAACCGCCGGCCGCCCTTCACCACGCAGGCGGACCGCCGAATCTTCACGACGAAATCGACCAGCGCGTTGTCGCGCGAGTCGCCGTCGCCCCTGTCCCGCCGCTCACGCGCCATGGTCTGCCCTCATGTGGGGAATCGACATCCCCCGCCTGGAATCTCGTTGGAAAGTCTCGAAGAACCTACCCCCCGGCCCCCTCCCTGAAGGGAGGGGGCTTTCTCTCACTCCCCTCCCTTCAGGGAGGGGTTGGGGGGGGTGTTACTTACTTCTTGTCGCCGTCCGGCTTCTTCTTTTCCTTCATGGCGAACTCGCCCTTCGGCTTGCCTTCGCCCTTGGGCTTGCCCTCGCCCTTTTCGCCCTTCGGCTTGGCTTCCGGCTTGGCGGGCGCGGCGGCCTTGGTCGCGGCGGCGGCCACCTTGGCCTTCATGGCGTCGAGGTCGGTGCAGACCAGCCCGGCCTCGGTGGCGGCGACGGCCAGGGCCGCGATCCGCCCGTGGAACCGGAACGCCCCGCGATCGAACGCGGCGACGGTGATGCCCTTCGCCTTGGCCGCCTCGGCGAGCTTCGTGCCGACGGCCTTGGCCGCGGCGACGTTGCCGCCGTGCTTGAGGCCGGAACTCTTGCCGACGCTCGTGGCGGCGGCGAGCGTGACGCCGTTCAGGTCGTCGATGAGTTGGGCGGAGATGTGCAGGTTGCTGCGGCTCACGCTCAGGCGCGGCTTCAGCGGCGTGCCGTAGATCGCCTTGCGCACGCGGTACCGCCGCCGCTCCGCCCGCTTCAACTTGTGCTTCTGTGCGTTCATAACAGTGTGCAGTGGACAGTGTGCAGTGGACGGTTAGAGCCGCGGTAACATCGGGAGGTCGGGCGGCGGGGCCGCGGGCGTTCGTCTGAAACTGCCCGCGACGCGACGCCCACTACTTCCCGGCAGCGAACGACTTCCCTTCCTTGCGGCGGACGACTTCGCCCTCGTACCGTACGCCCTTGCCCTTGTACGGTTCCGGCTTGCGGCTGGCGCGGATCTCGGCGGCGAACTGGCCGACCTTCTGCTTGTCCGCGCCGCTGACCACGATGGTGGTCGGGTCGGGCACGGCGACCGCGATCCCGTCCGGCGGGTTGTGGACGATGCGGTTCGCGTACCCGACCGTCAGTTCCACGCCCTTGCCCTTGGCCGCGGCCTGGAAGCCGACGCCCTCGATCTTCAGCTTCTTCTCGTACCCGGTGGTGACGCCGACCACCATGTTGTTGATGAGCGCGCGGGTGAGGCCGTGCAGCGCGCGGTTCTGGCGGGCGTCGTCCGGCCGCGTCACCTTGAGCGCCTTGCCGTCGGACTCGACCGTCATGTTCGGGTGGTAGGTGATCTCAAGCT
>JAYUBA010000490.1:0-6577 GCA_043741075.1 Frigoriglobus sp. | reverse complement strand
TTCTTGGCCCTCTCCCCTTGCGGGAGAGGGTGGCGGCGCTTCGCCGACGGGTGAGGGGTGCGGGGCTTTACGAACGACGCGAAGCTGACTTGGGGCGCTCAGGTTTACCCCTCACCCGTCGGCGAAGCGCCGCCACCCTCTCCCGCAAGGGGAGAGGGCCAGAGGGGAAACCCCTCGTCACGTCACGGCATCGTGCGCTTGATGTACTCCGTCACCACGTTCTTGACCGCGGGCGGGAGGGCGTTGTACTCCTTCTCGTCGATGACGCCGTCGCCGTTGGTGTCGTACTTCTTGAACGCGTCCTTGAACTGCGGCGGGATCGCCACCCCGTCCTTCGGGAACTTGAACTCGCCCTTCGGCCCGACCACCGGTTCGCCGCCGCGCGAGTCGATCACGAACTCGACGTAGCCGAGGTGCATCTCGTCGGAGGTCTGCGGCCCCCAGCGGACGGCCTTCTTCGGGTCGGGGTTGGCCGGGTTCTTGTCGCTGTTGTCGTACCACGCGGTGTAGATCAGCCCGCTGCCCCGCGGCACCGGCACCGGCTCCGCGAACCGGTACTGCAACTGCCAGTTGAAGTCGTACTGCGGCACCTCCAGCAGCGTCGTCGTCTTGCCGTCGAGCGACTTCATCTCGTACTTCGCCGCCTTGCCGCGGACGTGGGCGTGCGGGAACAGTGCCAGCACGCGCGCCTCGAACGGGATGAACGGGATGCTGCCCGTCACCTTGTGGTTGTCCGCCCCGGCCGGGATGGTGAACGTCGGGTTCGACACCGCGGTCACCCGCACCTCGTACCGCGGCTTCTCTTTCGCGAAGACGAGGCCGATCTTCGTCTGGTCGGTCGTGGCCGTGCCGTTGGGCGTGTAGTGGATCTGGAACCGCAGGTCGCTCCCCTTCGGCAGCCTCTTCGCGTACCCTTCGGGGTACACGAGCGAGTTGTTGCCGGGCACATAGGCGGCGAAGAAGCCTTGCGCCTCCGCCCCGGCGCCGCGCGACCCCTTCGGCACGGCGAACACGAGGACGTGGTGGACGACTTCCCGCGCGGTCGGCCGCACCTCCATCGCCTGCACCCACTTGTCCTCGTCGTAGTCCGTCGGCACGCTCACGTTCTGGTAGCCCATGACGCCTTCGGCCTTCACCGCGATCGGCTTCGCGATCTGGAACTCCGCGTCCGGCTTGCCGATGAGCCACCCGCTCGCGTAGGCGCGCGGCAGCGGGGCGTCGGCCGGGTCGCCCTTCTTCATGTCCGACGCCAGCCACGCGAACAGGTCTTTCCGGTCGCTTTCCGTCAGCGTGCGGTCGTTGGCGAAGGGCGAGTGTTCGCCCTTCTTCGGCGGCGCCGCGAACCACGGCGGCATCGTGCCCTTCTCCACGGTCTTGCGAATCATCGCCTTGTTCGCGACCACTTCGTCGTAGGTGTCGAGTACGAACGGCGCGACGCCGCCCTTGCGGTGGCATTCCCCGCAGTTGTTCTGAATGATGCGCTCGATTCGCGCGTGGTACGTGAGTTCCGCCGCTTGCGGCTTCGCGGGACTGGGCGCCAGTTCGCAGCCGGGCGCGGTGGTCGCCGACACCACCGGCCGCTTGCCGGCGAGCAGGTCGGTGAGCGCCGTGACGAGGTGGTTGGTGCGCGGCGCGTCGAGCGCGTAGCCGAGGCCGTACTGGTCGTCGATGGCCCCGCGGTATTGCACCGTGCGGGCCGCGTCCAGCACGAACACTTCCGCGGTGGAGGTCGCGCCGAACGCGGCGGTGAGCGTGCCGTCCGTGTCGTGAACGTAGCGGCCGGTGAAGCCGTGGCCGGCGGGCGTGTCGGTCTTCGTCGGGTTCACGAACAGGACGCTCACGCCCTTCGCGGCCCACTCCTTTTCGAGCCGCTGAAGGGCGGGCGCGTACTTCTTGCACAGCGGGCAGGTGGTGTTGGTGAACGCGACCACCGTGAGCTTGCTGCTCTTGAAGTCGGATAGCTTACCGGCTTTGCCGGCGAGGTCGGTGAACGCGACGTCCGGCACGAACCGGCCGACGCCGGCTTCGCCCGGCAGCCGCAGCTTCGGCGCTTCCTTCGGGTTGGGGTCGGCGGCGGACACCGTGAAGGCGAAGGCACAGAGCAGGGCGGACGCGGTCAGTCGCATGGGTGAATCCCTGAGTTCACAGAAAGCATTAGCCGCGCGATGAACGCAGATAAAAGACACGACCAGAGAAGACCGAGTGTTTCGAGCCGTTATGAGGTTTACCCGCGGCACGCGGTCCGGGTTTCACCTCGGCCGCACTCTTAAACACTGTCTTCGGTCTGGTCGTGTCTTTATCTGCGTTCATCGTGCGGCTACTTCTTCTCTTCGTCTTCCCGCCTTACGCGATGATTTCCTTGACCACGTTGCCCTTCACGTCGGTCAGGCGCATGTCGCGGCCGGCGTGGCGGAACGTTAGCTTCTCGTGGTTCAGTCCGAGCAGATGCAAGATGGTCGCGTGCCAGTCGTGGACGTGGACCTTGCCGTCCACCGCCTCGAAGCCGTACTCGTCGGTCTTGCCGTGGGCGAAGCCGGCCTTCACCCCGCCGCCGGCCATCCACATGCTGTAGCCGCGCGCGTTGTGGTCGCGGCCGTCGCCCTGCCCCGACGGCGTGCGGCCGAACTCGCCGCCCCAGATGACGAGCGTGTCCTTCAGCATGTCGCGCTGCTTTAAGTCTTGCAGCAAGCCGGCGATGGGCTTGTCGATCGCGGTGCAACTGTTCGTGAGCGAGTCCTTGAGGTTGCGGTGGTGGTCCCACCCGCTCATCGTCACTTCCACGAACCGCACGCCGGCTTCGAGGAACCGCCGCGCGAGCAGGCACTGCCGGCCGAACCCGCCCGCTCCGCCGCCGCCCATCGGCCCGAAGCCCCCGCCGCCGGCCGGGGCGTCGGCCCCGTAGAGCTTCATCGTCGCGGCAGTTTCTTTGCTCAGGTCCATGAGCTTCGGCATCTCGGCCTGCATACGGAACGCCAGTTCGTAGGAGCCGATCAGCCCCTCGATGCCGGCGTCCCCGCCGAGTTGGTCCTCCGTGTTCTGGTTGAGCGACTGGAGGAAGTCGAGTTCGACGCGCTGCTGCGTCGGGGTCTGCTTCGGGTTCTTCAAGTTCGCGACCTGACCGCCGCCGGGGCCGCCGCGCCCGATCTTCGTGCCCTGGTACACGGCCGGGAGGAACGAGCTGCCGTAGTTCACCGGCCCGCCGTTGCCGCCCGACGGCGACAGCGTGATGAACCCGGGCAGGTTCTCGTTCTCGGTTCCCAGGCCGTAGGTGACCCACGCGCCCAGGCTCGGCCGCGGGAATTGGAAGAGGCCGCAGTGCATCTGGATGAACGCCTGCGGGTGGTTCGGCAGGTCGCAGTGCATCGCGTTCAGGAGACAGAGGTCGTCGGCCTGCTTCGCCAGTTCCGGCAGCGCGTCGGAGATGTACAGCCCGCTCTTGCCGTGCTGCGCGAACTTGAACGGCGAGCCGAGCAGCTTGCCGCCGCCCCCGAAGCCGCCGCGCCGGGCCGGGGCCGGCTTGCCGTCGTCGGCAGTGAGCTTCGGCTTGTAGTCGAAGGTATCGACGTGGCTCGGCCCGCCGTCCATGCACAGGAAGATGACCCGCTTGGCCTTCGCGGGGAAGTGCGCCGTCTTGGGCGACAGCGGGTTGGCCGGCGCCTCGGCGGCGCGGGCCGCCTGCTCGTTGGCGAGCGCCGCGAACGCGAGGTAGCCGAACCCGGCGGAGGTCGTTTTGAGGAGGTGACGCCGCGTCAGCATGGGAAGGTTCTCGTGTTAGGGTGTGTTTCGTGTTTTGGGCCGCAGAGGTTCGACCCCCCCCCAACCCCTCCCTGCAGGGAGGGGAGCCGGATTTCGCCCCTCCCTGCAGGGAGGGGTTGGGGGGGGGCTTCTACTTCCGGTACTGGAATTCGGCACTCGCGAAGAGCGCCTGGCAGAACGCGGCCCACGTCTCGCGCGGCTGGCGGGTCGCCGGCACGCGGTCCTTCGCGAGCTGCTCCGCGTACGCCTTCAGGAACTTCTCCGCGTTCGCGAGTTCCTTCTCGTTCGGCGGGCGGCCGTAAAAGGACAGGTACGCGGCCCGGATGCGCTCGGTTTCCGTCGTCGTGCTCTTCATCAGCTTGTCGGCGGCGGCCTCCGACGCGCGAATCACGAACGGGTTGTTGAGCAGGAACAAGCCCTGCGCCGGCACCGTCGTCGTCGGCCGGTCGGCGGCGATGAGGCTGGGGTCGGGCGCGTCGAAGAGCGCGAGCGCTTCGGGCAGGTTGTCGCGGACGATGGGCAGGTACACGGAGCGGTTCACGTTCCGCGGGTCGTTGATCGCCGCCGCAACGCCGCCGGCGCCACCGAGACGCGGCGGGCCGGCGGGCGGACCTTCGCCGGCCTTCGCCACCGCCGAGCCGACCGGCGGCGTGTCGTTCAGTTGACCGCTCACCGCGAGCATCGCGTCGCGCATCGCCTCGGCGTCTAGCCGGCGCGGCGCCATCCGCCACACGAGCGCGTCGTCCGGGTCCACCTCGTAGTTCTTCGGGCTGTTCTTCGAGTCCAGTTGGTACGCGCGGCTCATCACCACCGTCTTGACGAGCGTCTTCACGCTCCACCCGTTCTCGGTGAAGTCGAGCGCGAGGTAGTCGAGCAGTTCCGGGTGGCTCGGCGGCTGGCCGGCGGCACCGAAGTTGTCGGCGGTCGCCACGAGGCCGCGGCCGAACAGGTGCAGCCACACGCGGTTCGCCATGACGCGGGCCGTCAGCGGGTTGTCCTTCGACGCGATCCAGTTCGCGAGGTCGAGCCGACCGCTCTGGCCGCTCGAAATCTTCAGCGCCGTCTTCGACATCACTTGAAGCGTGCCGCGGGACACGCGCTCGGCGGTCGGCTTGTCCGGCTCGCCGCGGGTGTAGAGCGGGCTGTCTCCGATGGTGTTAGTGCCGCCGAAGCCGCCCTTCGGGCCGGACCCGCCGGGGCCGAACGGCCCGCCGCCGGGGCCGCCCTTGCCCGCGGTCTTGTCGCGCACGCCCATCGCCAGAAGCTTGGGGTTGCCGTCGGCGTCGAACGCGTCGAGTTTGGCGCGCAACTGCGACACCTGACTCCGCGGGAAGATGGTACGGCTCGGGTCGGTCGCGTCCGCGATCTGCTTGTTCAGGTCTTCGATCTGCTTCTGAATGCGCTCGCGCTCGGCGGCGGTCAGCGTCTCGGTGGTGCCGGCGGGCAGGCCGCAGTCCTTCGGCAGCGGGAGCGTCGGGGACGGCCGGTTGCTCTGCACGAAGCGGATGGTGCCGTAGCACGTCTCGGTGCTGCGGAAGATGCCCGCGAGCGCGTAGTAGTCCTTCTGCGGGATCGGGTCGAACTTGTGGTCGTGGCACCGGGCGCACGCGGCGGTGATGCCGAGGAACGCCTGCGTCGTCACATCGACTTGTTCGTCGGCCACGTCGAGTTCAAACTGAAGGCCGTTGCGCTCGTTGAGGGTCTTCGCGCCGATCGCGAGGAACCCGGTGGCGACGGTCCGCTCGGCCTTCTTCTTCGGGTCGTCGGTCGGCATCAGGTCGCCGGCCAGTTGCTCCTTCACGAACTGGTCGAACGGCTTGTCGGCGTTGAACGCGGCGATGACGTAGTCGCGGTACCGCCACGCGTGCGGGTAGTTCATGTTCACCGTCTTGCCGGTGCTCTCCGCGTAGCGCGCGACATCCAGCCAGTGCCGCCCCCACCGTTCGCCGAACCGCGGGCTGGCGAGCAGCTTATCGACCACCTTCTCGAACGCGTCCGGCTTCGTGTCCGCGACGAACGCTTCCACCTCCTCGCCCGTCGGCGGCAGCCCGGTGAGGTCGAGGGATACGCGGCGAATCAAGGTGCGCCTGTCCGCGTCGCCGACGGGTGCCAGCCCCTTCTTGTCGAGTTCCGCGAGCAGAAACGCGTCGATGGGCGACTTCACCCACGCGGCGTTCTTGACGGCCGGCGCGGGCACCTTCTTCGGCGGCACGAACGCCCAGAACTCGCGCCCCTTTACCAGATCGACCTCGTACTTCTTGGCGGCGACGACCTTGCCGTCGCGCGGGTCGGGCGCGCCCATCTTCACCCACGCCTCGAAGTCGGCGACGACGTTGTCCGCGAGCTTGCCCTTCGGCGGCATCGCGGTGTCCGGGTTTTTGTGCTTCAGCGAAGCGATGAGCTTGCTCTTGTCGGCGCTGCCCGGCGCGATGACGGGGCCGGTCTCGCCGCCGCGCCGGGTGCCGTCGCGGGTGTCGAGCGTCAGCCCGCCCTTGACCTTCTCGGCGTCCGCGGAGTGGCACTTGTAGCAGTTGTCCACCAGCACCGGGCGAATCTTCTTCTCGAAGAACGGGAGTTGCTCCGCGGTCAGCTTGTCGGCGAAGCCGCCCTTACCAGGCTGTGCTTGCGACAGCGGGGCGAGCGCGAGTAGCGCGGCAGCGGCGAGCAGGGCGGTGAGCGGACATGTCATCGTGGCGACTCCGGTGGTCGGGTTCGGCGAGTGTGACCGAGTGGCCGTCCCCAATTAAACCCGAAAGCGATCGTCGGGTGCTGCCTCTCATCAAGTTTTCGCAACTGCAGAGACCCACCCCCCCGGCCCCCC
>JAYUBA010000489.1:0-1940 GCA_043741075.1 Frigoriglobus sp. | reverse complement strand
AAGAAGAAACTGCCGCGTCGGTTCACGCTGAAGTCGGGCGAGCCGTTCGCGTTCGCCGGGCTGTGGGACACGTGGCGCGACGAGAAGCAGAAGCTGGTCACCTGCTGCCTGATCACGACAGAAGCGAACGATCTTGTGAGTGCGGTTCACGACCGGATGCCGGTCATCCTCCCGCGCGAGCACTATGCCGAGTGGCTCGATCCCGAAACGCCGGTGGAGCGGTTGACGGCGCTGCTGAAGCCGTACCCGGCGGGCGAGATGCAGGTGACGGCCGCCAGCACCGCGGTCAACTCGCCGAAGAACGACGGGCCGGAGTGTCTGGAGGCGGCGTGACTCGGTTCTGATCCTGTCTTGCCGCCACCCATTCACCACCAAACCGATCTGCCTCGCTTCGTTCGAGGGGGTCGCCACATTGGAGAGAGTGAGCGGCCTTCTCCAATCAAACGCGACCCTCAACCAAATGATGCCCGCACTGTAGCCTAACTGTAGCCAACGGATCGGACACGCGCGGAAAACGCGGACGATGGTGGACGAATTGGGCGTTAGGAAGTGTTACGAATTGTAGTCATTCGGACAACGACGGACGCGGGCGGACAGTCGATGCGACTGATTGACATTGTGGGGGTCACTGGTTCAAGTCCAGTAACGCGCACTCGACGAAAAGGCCCGGAATCTTTATGGTTCCGGGCCTTTCACCTTTCCGGCTGCCCACATGCACAGAAGCCGTTTGACAGCCAATTGACAGCCATTCTCACCCGAAGAGGGCTTCGACCCCGGCAGCGAGCTTCTCGTCGTCGTTGGGCATGAGGTGGGCGTACACCCGGAGCGTGATTTCGATCGAACCGTGCCCCAGTCGCCGCGACACGGCCTTAATGGAGTGCCCCGCCGCGATGAGGCATGAGGCGTGCGTGTGGCGGAGGTCGTGGAACCGAATGCCCTTCGGGATCGGGTCGTGACTGGTGTTGGCTTTGTTCGACTTCGCGACCACGTTCTTGAACGACCGCAGCACGTTCTTCTTGTCGAGGTGGTTGCCGGTCCGCGTACAGAAGACGGGCGCCGAAATCTGCCCCGCCTTGAACGCTTCCGTCCGGTGATCAAGAAGCGCAGTGAGCGCGAAGGGCGGTAGCGTCACGGTCCGCCGGCCCGCCTTGCTCTTCGGCTCCTTCAGGACCGGTTCCTTCTTCACCCACGCGAGCGAGCGGCGGATGTCAAGCGCGCCCTTGTCGAAATCGACGTCGGCCCACTGCAGGCCGAGCAGCTCGCCCTGACGCGCGCCCGTTGCAACGGCCGTGACGAACAAGGGGTACAGCCCCTGCCCGTTCGCGGTTGCCAGGAACCGCTTCGCCTGGGCGTCGGTCATGAACTTCATCTCACGCTCGGCCGGGCGCGCCTTCACCACGTCGGCGGCGGGGTTGTACGGGATGAGCTTCGTGCGGACGGCATGTCGGAGCGCGGCCGACAGGACGACCCCCGCGCCCTTTCGGGTCGGCGCCTCCGCCTTCTTCCGATCTGGGGCGCCACGCTCCATCGCCGCGTAGCACTGCTCGACGTGAAGCGGGGCCAGTTTAGACAGCTTGACTCCACCCAAGATCGGGACCAAGTACAGTTCGACGAGCTGCCGGTAGCGCTCCCACGTCTGGACGCCCACCTTGTTCTTGGCCGCATTGTTCAGCCAGCGGGTGAGGTACTCGCCCACGGTCAGCCGCTCCGTCTCGACGAGCCGCCCGGCGTCGTGGTCCGTCTGGAGCTTCCGCAGCTTCGCTGCGACTTCGCCCTTGTCCGCGCCGTACACCGTCTTGCGGACGCGCTTCCCGTGGCCGTCGTAGCCGAGTGACACCTCGGCACTCCACCGGCCGTCCGCCCGCTCGAAGATCGACCCCTCCGCGCGCCCGCGCCGCTTCCGATTCATCGCCATCGACTTCTCCTTGTTACTTGTCCTT
>JAYUBA010000488.1:0-1941 GCA_043741075.1 Frigoriglobus sp. | reverse complement strand
TGTCCGCTTCGCCGCCCGCGCCGGGCACCTCCTCGAACTTGCCGCGGAACCCCTTCGCCAGCGCCGGGATCGCGCCGGGGTCGCGGTAGATCGCCAATTGCGCCTGCCGTAGCGCCTCCATCGGGGACAAATTCTTATCCCAGAGGTTGCGGTAGAACAGCGCCATCAGCGCCGCCGTGGACTGGTCGGGCACCTTCCACAATGACGCGACCACGTCCCGCGTGCCGGCCAGGTGGAACGCGCGCTGCAAGCCGAACGTGCCCTCCCCGCCGGCCACGTCGCCGAGGCCCGTCTCACATGCCGACAGCACCGCGAGTTCCAACCCCGACAGATCGAGGTCGATGAGCGACTCGCCGGTGACGATGCCGCGGCCGGGCGTCTTCGGGTTGTTGGCCCCGGCGAACACCAGGCCCGTCATCACGAGCGGGCTGTTCGCCGCCCGGCCGATGCGCTCTCCGCGCATCGACTTCTCGTAGTCCTTCTCATCGAGCTGAAAGATCGAGCGGAACGACGGGTCGGCGAAGAACCCGTGGGTCGCGAAGTGCGCGTACTTGGCCTTCGGCAGCGCGGCCAGCACCGCGGCCGCGGTCGCCTGGTCGTCCTTGAGAGCGGTGACGGGGAGTTTCTTCGCGGTGGCAGCCCCGAACACGCCAGTGGCCTCGGCCGCGGTGCCGGGCAGGAACGCCCAGCCCAGCTTCGCGCCGGGTTTGACGAGCGGTTCGCCGCTGCGATGCGCGCCGGCCATCGGCACGGGCGGGGCGAGGTCGGCGTCGTACTTTACACCACCCACGACGAGCGTGCCGGTGGGCGGGTTCTTGAGCGGGTCTTGCGGCCACAGCTTGTCGAGCAGGAACGGGGCGTGCGGGATCGTCGCGACGGCGAAGTCTTCGAGCAGGATGGTGTTTGGCTTGTCGCCGGGGAGCGCGCCCCACGGCACCCGGCAAAGGGCCGCGTCCGGGCACACGTACACGGTCTTGATGCCCGCGGGCAGTTCCTTCCGCATCTTGTCCCACACCAGTTCGCGGACCTTCGCCGGGAGCGCGGCGGGGATGTCCTTGCCGCCGGTGATGGCGTCGCGCCAGGCGGCCACGGCGGGTTCGATCTTCGCGGCCGTGTCGAGGTCTACCCACGTAACCTTGTCCCGCGTCACCACGAACGCCACATAACGAACCGTCGTCGTCACCTCCTCTCCGACCGGTTTGGCGTTGTCGAATGTAATGAACGTATACCGCACGTAGTCCACCAGGGCCGCGTCCGCGGGCAGCGCCGTCTGCAGGTCGGCGGCGGTCGCCGCATCGAGACGGTTCAGCCGGGCCACCGCCGGAAGCGCCCTGGGCAACGACTCGTTGAACCCCGCGATCCGCGCGTCCAGCGCCTTCAGGTCGGCCTCGCGGGCCTTCAGGGTGCCCGGGTCCTTCGTCGCCGGGGCCACCAGCAACTCGGCCCGGCGACGCCGCGCGTCCGCCAGCGCGTCCAGTTGCGCCGCCAGTGCCGGGTCGGTGGACGCGGCCCGGGCCCGCACCTGGCGCCCCTCGAACACCCGCGCCACCGTCCCCTTGGTGGCCCACACCGCCGAGTACGACGAGCCCGGGTTGAACGCCCCACCCGGTTGCGCTGCGCGCTGCCGCGTGTTCGACAGGTAGTCGCCACGGGTGAGTGGTTGAGACGCCGCGAACGTGAGCGCCTCCCCCTCGGACTTCCGACCCGCGTACTCGACGACCAAACGCTTGTCCATCTCCAGTGCATACTTGTAGAGCGGCTCGGCGTCGGCCGCCTGACCCTGGGCTTGGTACAGGCCCGCCAAGTTGTTCAGGCCCGTGGCCACGGCGGGGTGGTCGCCCGTGAACAGCCGCTGGCGCATCGCGAGTGCGTCCCTGTACAGCGGCTCGGCGTCGGCCGCCTTCCCCTGGGCCTCGTACAGGAATCCCAGGTTGTTCAGAC
>JAYUBA010000487.1:0-1942 GCA_043741075.1 Frigoriglobus sp. | reverse complement strand
CCCTCTCCCGCAAGGGGAGAGGGGGAAACCACCGGCGCCGCCTTCGGCTTCTCCCACTCCTTCACTTTCGCGGTCACGCGCTCTTCCATCTGGCGGATCGCGTCCGGCACGCGGCGCAGCACCTGCTGGAGCTTCTCGAACGACGTGCCGCCCGTCGAAGGCCACTCCGCCAGCCACTGCGCCAAGGGCGCGGTCAGCGAGTTCGTGACGAGCGATTCGCGGTGCGACCGGATGCGCTGCCGCGCGCCTTCCGCCACGCCGCGGGTCGCGACCTCGGTGAACTGGTGGGTCGCGGACACGCCGACCGGGGCGAGCAGCAGCAGCCACCCCGGCGGCCATGTGAAGTAGATCACGCTGCCGATGATGACCAAGTCGAGCGCGAACTTGCCGCCGCGGAGCGTGTACAGGAGGGCGGGGTTGTGCTCCAACCCGGCGACGAGCGCCTTCCCGGCGTCTTCCAGGTCTTCGGACTCCTTCAACTCGAACGCGCGGAACTCGGTCGCGAACCGGTCGCGGGCCTGCGGGCCGAGTTCCGAATCGAACCGCACCGCGAGCTGCTTCCACAGCGGATGCACGCCGGCCTTCCGCAGCGCGTCCGTTTGAAGCGTGTCGAGCCAACCCTTGAGTGCGTCGTGGAGGACCGCTTGCTCGGAGAGGTTCAGCACGTCGGGCCGGGCCATGAGGCCGAACACGTAATCCCGCGTCCACCGGTACGGCGTGCGGAGCGCCCAGAACAGCCCGCCGATCGTGCGGCCCGCGCCGGGCAGTTCGAGCAGGTCGGTGAGCCGCTCGCGGTAGCGGTCGAAGCGGCGGAACTGCTCGCCCGACAGGAACTCGCGCTGGTACCGCTCCTCGAACGCGACCCGCCCGGCGAGTACCGCGGCCTTCCACGCGTCGAGTTCGGCGAGGTCGCGCCGGGCCACGTCGAGCAGGCCATCGCCCGCGGTGCTGAGGTACTTCGCCGCGTTCGTGACGGTGCGGGCGCGGGCGGTGTCGTCGGATTCGCACTGCACGAGGATTTGGTTGAGCAGCGGGACGCGGTACTTCGCCCCGGCCCCGCTCGGGTCGGTGCGCTCGGCCATCGTCATTTGTGGAAGCGCGACCACCGGCACCGCGGGCGTTTCGCCGGTGGGCAGCTTCGGCAGGCGGCCGAGAATCTCCTGGCGGAAGTGTTCGACGAACGCGGGCGCGTCCACCGGGCGCATCTTGGTGAGCGCGACCACGACCGCCTTGCCGGCCTTCACCAGCAGGTGAAGGAACTGCGTCGGCACCTCGTCGTTGTACCGCTCGTCGGAGGCGACGTAGACGATCACGTCCGCGAGCGCCGCCACTTCCATGAGGCGCGACACGTACCCTTCGGACGCCCACGTCGTCATGTCCGGGCAGTCCCAGACGACGAACTCCGCGAGCGGGTGCGCCGCGTGCGCGTTCCCGCCGTCGATGCGCTTCACCTGATACACGTCTTCGTCCACGTTGGCCGGCTTGTCCTGCGTGAGCCGGTGCATCGGGCCGAGGAAGCCGATGTAACTGGGCCACTGGAAGCCGGGTCCGGGCGGGAGGAACGCGGTGGGGTGGCGCGTGAACCCGGCCTGCGGGTTCGCCTCCGCGACCGCGCTTCCCGCGAGGAAGTTGACGACGGTGCTCTTGCCCGCGCCGGCCCCGCCGACGACCGCGATGTGAAGCGGGCGGGCCGGCTGGCCTTCGAGGAACGGGCCGATCACGTTGCGCGTGAGCGCGGACGCGAGCCGCAGCGTGCCCGCGTGCGCGGCCAGGTCCGGTTGCCGGCGGCAGTGGTCTTCGAGCCAGCGGAGGTCGTCCGCGAGTTGGCCGACGGCCGAGCGGTGTTCGGTCGGTTGCATGAGGGTATTATCGGAAATCGCCGGCGAGCGGCGCGGCGCTCTTTGTGGGGCGGGCTTCCAGCCTGCCTAAGCTATGGCAGGCT